>NZ_JBVVQJ010000033.1:0-73254 GCF_055811475.1 Mesorhizobium sp. WSM4829
CCGAGGTCGCCCGCATCGCCAGCGAGGGCGTCACATCGGGCGAGCTGGAGAAGGCCAAGGATCGTTTCGTCCGCTCGGTAATTTTCGCCCACGACGAGCAGAGTTCCATCGCCGACATGTATGGCTCCACGCTTGCCACCGGCGGCAGTGTGAAAGACGTCGAGGAATGGCCCGATCGCATCCGCAAGGTCACCGCCGATCAGGTTAAGGCCGTTGCCGCCCGCTACCTCGTGTCCGACCATTCGACCACTGGTTATCTCTTGCCCAAGGACAATTGACCCGATGACAAACCAACTCCGCAGCGCCATTGCACAAGCATTGCCCTCTCCCGTTAGAGAAGGGAGGGCCGTGCGCCTCGTCACCTTGCTGGCTGTCCTTTGCCTTGCTATTTTCTTCCTCGTTCTGCCGGCGCTTTCCGCTCGTGCGGCCATGAGCGTCCAGGAGGTGACCTCGTCAAAGGGCATTACCGCCTGGCTGGTGGAAGACCATACGCTGCCGATCGTCACGCTCCAGTTCGTGTTCGACGGCGGCACCAGCCAGGACCCGGCCGATAAGGAGGGGCTTGTCAATTTGATGACCGGCTTGTTCGACGAGGGCGCAGGCGATCACGACGGCGACACCTTTCAGGTGCGGCTCGATGATGCCGGCGCTGAGATGAGCTTCCACGCGCGGCCTGACGGCATCTATGGCTCGGTGCGCATGCTTTCCCAGCGCCAGGACGCCGCTTTCGATCTCATCAGGCTCGCGTTGAACAGGCCCCGCTTCGATCAGGAACCCTTTGACCGAACCCGCGCTCAGCTTCTCTCCGGCATCATCGCCAACGAGCGCGAACCTCACGCCATCGGCAGGGATGCATGGCGGCGCAGGCTCTACGGCGCGCATCCGTATTCGAGGCCGCCCGAGGGCACCAAGGAAAGCCTGGCCCGCATAACGCCCGCCGATCTAAGCGCCTTCCACAAGGCCGCTTTCGCCCGCGAGGGGCTGCACGTGGCGGTTGTCGGCGACATCGATGCCAAAGCCCTGAGTGCAAGGCTCGACCAGTTGTTCGGCGATTTGCCTCAGAAGCAGGCGCTCGCCCAGGTACCTGATGTCACCCCGAAGCTCGGCCAGTGGACGTTGGTCGCATACGCCCTGCCCCAGACTTCGCTCCAGCTGGCTTTTCCTGGCATCGGACGAAGCGACCCGGAATTCTATGCCGCGCAGCTGATAAACGATATACTCGGAGGCTCGCCATTTACCTCCCGTCTGTTCCAGGAAGTGCGCGAAAAGCGCGGCCTTGCCTACGGTGTCTCCTCTAGCTTGGAAGGCTATCAGCATTCCAACACGCTTGTCGTGGCCACGTCGACGCGCGCCGACAGGGCGGCGGAGACACTCGACCTGATAAGACGAGTAATCAAGGAGCTGGTGGACACCGGGCCAACAGCGGCCGAGCTCGAAGCGAGCAAGAAGTATCTGATCGGGGCCTATGCTATCAGCAATCTTGGTTCCTCCAGGGCGATCTCAGCCACGCTTCTCAGGCTGCAGCTCGACAAGCGCGGCATAGACTACATCCAGCGCCGCCCGGCCCTCATCGAGCAGGTGACGCTCGACCAGGTCAGGGCAGCGGCGAAGAAGCTGCTTTCGGCCGAGCCCGCCATTATGGGCGTCGGCCCGCGGCTAGACAGTGTCCCATGAATAATCTCGCTCTACAAGTCGCTACGGCCAGGCGGGTTCCTCCGAGGCCGCAAAGGCCCGCCACAAAAAAGAGGAATCACATGCGTATCCCGCTGCTCAACGTCAGCGGCTACGACGCACGCTCGATTCCGGAGGAGCGGCGTCCGTGAGTGGTGCAAGCGCCGTGTTCCCTTACAACGCCTTACAACGGGAGATCAGCCGGAACCGCCTTCCGACGAGCCTGCCGCGACTTGAAAATCGAAGATCTGCATTTCCACGATCTCAGGCACGAAGGTACAAGCCGCCTTTCGAGGCGGGCTTGGCGGCCATCGCCGCCGCGATCGGCTCCTGCAGCAGCGATATCCGATTGAGCCCTGCCATCCTTGCGGCCCTCATCGTGGCCTCTGATTGCATCTGGTTGAATGCCGCTGGAATGGTGATAACCGCACCCTCGATTTCCATTTCCGGAAGATCACGACGGGCCACACCAGAGTCTTGATGACCTCTGCACTGGCCTCCTCGGGTGTTAGCACGCGATCAGACCCGCCTGATCCGAACATGGTCAAGAGATGACACGGGGTCGTCGATGATCATGCCTTGACGCGATGTGTCTCCTCCGACCTCGGCTAGAAGCAGGCCAGGGCGAGCGCGCGCTGCTCTCCTTCGCTTAAGACCTTGCTGTTTGGGGTCGCTTTTGCCGCGTTGAGCCCGACCTCGAAATAACTCTGCCCATCTTGACTACGATCATTAACTGCGAACGGGATGTGCGTTATTCAAAGAGACAGGTTCCGGCGCGAAGCTCGATCGGGCCGAACGCAAAAAGGTCATGGCGCTGGCGCAGTCGAGGCAAATCGATGCCATCCTCGTGACCGAGCTTTCTCGATGGGTCGCTCGACGATCGACCTCCTCAACACGCTGCGCGAACTGGAAAGCTGGAAAGTTTCCGTCATCGCCATGACGGTATGGCCTTCGATTTGTCGTCCCCACATGGCCGAATGATGGCGACATTGCTCTCCGGCATTGCCGACTTCGAGCGTGATCTCATCAGTGAACGGGTCAAATCGGGTCTCGCCGCAGCAAAGGCGCGGGGGAGGAAATTGGGAAGACAGATCGGAGTCCGACCTAAATCCGACCGACTCGCGCCCAAGGTCCTGGCACTTATTGATGAAGGGCGGAGCTACCGCTGGATAGCCCGCGACCTTGGTATCAGCAAGAACATCGTCGCAGACGTCGTGCAACGATATCGGGCGACAGAACAGTCGCTACATGTTGTGGAATAGGCTGATGGTGAACGCGAGCGTGATGCATCGGAGGCCCATCTTCTCGGTTTTATTCGGAAGCGGCAAAGAGCATTTTAGTCGATTTGGGTTTGGTCCAGGCCCACGGCCATCAGAGCTATAGCTTTGCCGATGCAGGGAAAAAATGGCCGGCATGTTCCTAACGCAATAGCACCGAGCCTTGCAATTTCGGTGACGCTGCACCTGATCGCCATCTTAGCCGTTGGATTTTTTCCGACCAGGGAATCGCTGCCCCCGCCAATCAAGCAAAGCATTACCGTCGAAATCCTAAATGAACCCCAGGCTGCAGTAACTGCACAGCCCACTGTTACTCAAAACGAAAGCAAGCCCATCGCATTGCCCGCACCGATTGACCAGGCACCTGAGCAATGCCGTTCAAAGCTTTACTCCCCTGGGTGACCTGATGCCATCGGGAGAAACATCGCGATGGCGCAAAGCTCCTCGGAGCCAATCTGCACGCGGCGCGGCCGGGAATATGCCCCACTTCTTCAGTGCTGGGGTTCTGCTCGCGGGAGATGATTCGGCACGGAGATCAAGGGCCCGCAGGGACGCTGCTCGACGCAATCAAAGCACGGCTTCGTAGGTGGCGTAAGTCGAGAAAGAGAGGCGTGTCAGCTCGGCAGCCCGAGTTCGGAGCCGTTGCCGCCGGCCAACACCCGCCGTGGCGGACCATGCCCTGCCACTGTTCCATGGCTGGCCCAGTTGTCAGGGGCAATAGCGCCGCTGCGTGCTCCACATAGCCCAATGCGGGTGAGTTCGAGCTGCTGAAGGTGGACTCGGCCAGTTTGGGGCGGCATTGTCGTCCGCGCCCTCTTTCTGCGCTCGCACGGGAAGAGCGAACCATACCCGCACTGCGTCCACAGAATGCTGCTGGTAATTGGGCATGGATGGGTGCGGCGGTGACGGTGCTGTCGAGCCGCATAACTCTGCCGTTGGACCCCAATCAATCAGGCTCAAGGTCGTGGCTGCAGCAGAGCACTGACGGGAGATACCATGACGAATACTTCGCTGCAGTCCTTGCTGAGGGTTAGCCCGCGCTGCACCGCGGCCATGCGCGCGATCCTTTCCCCCGGAGAAGCCTGACTTACTCCAGATCCATGGCCGGCGAAGAGATGACCTTAGCGAAAATGGGGGCGAGGATATGCCGGCTCGCCCGCGAAAGGTGGATCGCGTCGAGGTAGAAGACGTCTTCACCTGATTTCAGCGGGCACTTTTCCTGCCCACACAAAGCTTGGACTATCGGAACGAATTGTACAGTTCGTGGCAGCAGATCCGCGAGGATTTGATTGTTCTGCCAAGACCTCTCGGCCGGCATGGTGGAGCACGGCGCATCGCCATTCATAAAGTCCGCACGGATAAGGCAAGTCAGCACATCGGTGGGCGGTTCTGGGGCTGGTCCAACCACGGCGGTCTTGATGCCACGGGTCGCCAGTGCGGCCGCGGTCTCTTTAATGGCGGACGTGAAGTTCGCTTTGGAAGCCTCCCGCGAAGGCCAGCTTCCATCCTTCGAAAGGAAGCTGCCTCCACGCCCCGAGTAGGTGTTCCAGCGGCCTGCTAGGATCACGAGTGTGACGTTGCGATCGGCAAGCACCGATTGGAGCGCGGACGAATTGAAGGCCGGGCAATCCGCTGTCAATGGACTGGCGGGAAGCATCGTCATGTTGGGGAAAGGAGCGCACCCCGCTTTTGTAATCTGTCTGACGCGCACGCCTGTGGTCCGGGCGGCCTCGCTTAAAGAAGGGGCAAGATGGGCAGCCTGAGAATCGCCCCACAAAACGATCGTCGGAGCGATATTGCCGGAGCCGAGGAGGCATTCGCCCGTTTTGGGGATGAGCCCGCCACGCTCGAGGCAGGAAGATGCTTCGAACTTGGCCCTCTCCGCTCTGAGTGCTTGAACAGACGGGCCGCCATCAGGGCCCCGACTGGGGAAGCCGGAGCTGTTGATGATAGCCAGGGATAGACAGCACACCGCAGCTGTTGCGCCGGCGGTCGGTACCAGCCACGTCCAACCTGTAGCTCTCCGGCGGAACGGGCGCTCGACAAAGCGCCATGAGAGAGCTGAGACGAGCAGCGCGGCCATTACGACAGCGGCACGTTCAGAGACGAGCAACTCGCGATTTTGATAGATGCCAGCAAAGACCAGCAACGGCCAGTGCCAGAGGTAGAGCGAGTAGGAAGTCAGGCCGATGAAGCCGGCAGGGCCGATCGACAGCGCTTTTGAGACCATTGTTTCGCGGTGAAAGCCGGCGGCGATGATGAGCGCCGCTCCAATGCAGGGAGCAAGCGCGTGGAGGCCACGAAATGGCGTATCTTGATCGATCAGGAAAAGTGAAGCGGTGATGAGCGCCAGACCCGAGGCAGCGAGGAGTTCCGCAATCGTTTGGTTTGGCTTCATTGCCTTGGCCACGGGCAGCGCGATCAGCCCGCCCGCGAGCAGTTCCCAAGCGCGCGTCGGAAGCATGTAGAATACAAAGGGCGGGTCGCTCTGGAGCCAGTGCTCAGCGGCGTAGATGGACATGACGAATAGCGCTGCGACGATGATTGACGACGCCCACGGTCTCAGCCATCGCATCATGAGTATGACTGCCAAAGGCCACAGCAAGTAAAACTGCTCCTCGACAGCCAGCGACCATGTGTGCAGGAGCGGGAGCGAGTTCGCGGCTTCAGTGAAATAGTTGGTGTTGCGGTAAAAAAAGAAGTTGCTGAAGGAAATCGCGGCGGCGATGGCGCTGTTGCCGAACCCAATGAACTCTCCCGGCGGCAACACAAACCACGCCATCGCAAAACAGGCGGCGAGCATCGCGGAGAGGGCGGGGAAAATCCGTCGAACGCGGCGGTGATAGAAGTCCAGCAGCGAGAATTCGCCTCTCTCTGTCCGCTCGATGATGTCGGACGTTATCAGGAAGCCGGAGATCACAAAGAAGATGTCGACCCCAACGAACCCGCCGCTGACCGCTGAAAAGCCAGCATGATACAGGACAACAGGAACAACGGCGACGGCCCGTAGACCGCTGATGTCCGCTCTGTACTTCATGCCGCTGATCGTCCTCAAAACGTCCTGAGCAACGCCTTTTTCATGTTCGTTATTCTTCGTAAAATCGATCGTTTCGATGAGTGCATCTACGGTATGAATGCGGACCATCAAATGCGATTAAGAACCGAACCAGCCCCATGCAAAATCGCGCAACGCGGAATCACGCTCGATCAAACTGACAGGCAGTGGTTTCGCTGGAGGGCAAACGCATCTTGTCACCGGCCACCGCTGCGTGGTTGGGCGCAGTGGTGCGGCGGATAGGCCGCGTTCAAAGGATAGAGTGAGGTAAATCGCTCGATGTCCGCTGGGTCGACCTCAACCGGTTCCGTCGCGACCATCCACTCGACGTTTTCGGTGCGTGGCGGCGTCGTCAATGATCCCTCATATGTCCAGTAGCCAAGCGAAGCCGGTAGAAGCGCGTTGGGGTCGGCCTCGTCGACCGCTGTTTCCTCACCTGGGATTACGGAAAATGCTGCGGCAAGGCTGGCGAAGCTGGCATTTGTCGCGCCTGGCGCCAGAAACAGGCCCAGCAGACCCAGAGTATCGCTGTTGCGGTCCTTATGGACAAAATGCGCTTTCATCGGGAAGCTCTTGCCCGCGACGTGGTGCTCGCTTGGCGCATGGAAATGAAACTGTAGCAGCTCATAAACACGATCCCCGCGGGCGAGGGTGCTGCCTTGCGGCAGGTTGACTTGGATGGTGTGGCCGTTGTTCACCATCCTGCCGCCGCCCTTGTGCAATCTATGGCGATGTGCGGAAGATCCGCTTTGACCGCGTCCTTGATGTCGATCGGCATTGCTGCGTGCCCGCCGAGCAGACGAACTTTACAAGCGCAGCTGGGCCGCCAGATCAGAACGAGCACGCTGCCGAATGGAACCATCTGGAGCAGCAGCCACCCAGGCCAGCAAGCTCTCAAGCCCGACCTGATCTCTTCCGGACAATCGGCTCATCTCGCCCCTGCCTCGTCGGGCAATTCCGATGGGGCGATCGCATCGCCGGCCGTCCAGTTACTCTTAAGCAGGTTGAGGGTCGGGTGCAGGCGCGTTGCGCGATTTGTATGGAGTCTGGGTTCGGTTCTTTAAATCGGCTTCGACGGCCCGCATTCATACCGTAGATGCGCTCATCGAAACAATCGGTTTTTCTCGACGACCTGCTCGAACGGCAGGTCCTGATGCTCCTGCGCTGCCAGCGCCGTGCGCCGCGTCCGCTCCAGAAGCTCCGACACGCTCGGCTCGCCGGACAGGTCCAGCCGAAGCGCCAGGGTGTTGACGAGGAAGCCGATCAATTCTTCGATCTCGCGCCGGCCTCGATTGGCGCTCGGAACACCGATCACAAGGTCGTCCTGCCCCGACAGACGCGACAGTACCGCCGCCCAGGCCGCCAGCACCGTCATGAACAACGTCGTGCCATGCCGTCGGCTCAGCCGCCTCAGACCCCGCGTCAGATCCGCATCGATGACGATCGGCACACTGGCGCCGGCAAACGACTGCTGGGCCGGCCGCGGCCGGTCCGGCGGCAGCGCCCGCCGGCAGCTCTCTCCATGGACCGCTTCAGCCTGCTTGCCGTGCTTGCAGCGCGCGAAGCCATGCGACAGGCCGGACTCTCCTGCGCTGAAGGCAATGCCCATCGCTTCGGCGCGTCAGTGGGCGTCGGCTTCGGCGGCTACGATGCGACTGAAAAAGCCTACCGCGCCCTCCTTTTGGGCGGAGCGTCCCGCACTGATCTGTTCACCGGAGTAAAGGCGATGCCGAGCGCGGCTGCGTGCCAAGTCAGCATGAGCCTCGGCCTGCGCGGGCCGGTCTTCGGCGTCACCTCCGCCTGTGCATCGGGCAATCATGCGATCGCCTCGGCCGTAGACCAGATCAGGTACGGCCGGGCCGACGTGATGCTTGCGGGAGGCAGCGACGCGCCGTTCGTGTTTATCGTGGTGAAGGCATGGGAAGCAATGCGCGTGCTCGCTCCGGATACTTGCCGGCCCTTCTCCGCCGACCGGAAGGGCTTGGTGCTGGGCGAGGGTGCGGGCATGGCTGTACTGGAAAGCTATGAGCATGCTACCGCCCGCGGTGCAACGATTCTTGCCGAGGTCGCCGGCATCGGCCTGTCTGCCGATGCCTCCCACATCGCCGCGCCGGCAATTCACGGGCCGGAGGACGCGATGCGCGCCTGCCTTGCCGATGCGGCACTGAATCCCGAGGACTTGGAATACCTGAACGCGCATGGCACCGGCACCAAGGCCAACGACGCTTCTGGTTCGATATCGTCACGCTGCTTCCAATCCTCGTGGTCTTTCGCCTCTTCCCGCTGCTCCTGCCAGTTTCGTGGGCCGGAAAGCGGTTTGACCGCGCAGTTGGGCTCTCGGTCTTCGCAATCTTCCTGTTTCTGATGGTCGTGCAGGGGGTCAGCGAGTATTTCTTCTGGGACGAATTCACGACGCGCTTCAATTTCATCGCGGTCGACTACCTCGTGTACACGCAGGAAGTGATCCAGAACTTTATGGAGAGCTATCCGGTCGTGCCGCTGCTTGCCGGCATCGGCCTGTTGGCGGTCGGCGGGGCCTATCTGCTCCGCCGCCAGGTGAAGGCAGGCTTCGCGCCGCATCCGCCGTTCATGAAGCGGCTGGCGGTCTTTGCGACGATAACGGGAATGGCCGCCGCCGGCGTGTTGGTGACGCCCGATTCGATCACACGGCCGATGCCGAGCGCGATCGCCCGCGAACTCGGGGGCAACGGACTCTATGGTTTGATTAGCGCCTTCTTCTCGAATGAGATCGATTTCGCGAATTTCTATCGGACCATACCCGAGAAACAGGCGGCCGAACGGACACGCGACCTTTTAGCGGAAGATCACGAGCCGTTCGAAAGCACCGATTTAAACGACATCACGCGTGACATTCGAGCCGAGGGGCCGATGCTGCGCAAGAACGTCATCCTGGTCGGCATGGAAAGCATGAGTGCGGAGTTCATGGGCACGTTCGGCAATCCGAAAAGACTGACACCGAACCTTGACCGGCTGGCGTCTGAAGGCCTGCTTTTCACTGAAATGCGGGCGACCGGCACGCGCACCGTGCGCGGGCTTGAAGCGATCGCGCTTTCAGTCCCGCCGACCCGGGGCAATCGATCCTGCGTCGCCCCGGCAACGACAATCTCTTCACCATTGGCTCGGTGTTCCAGGATTCGGGCTATGATACGCGCTTCCTCTATGGCGGCTACGGCTATTTCGACAACATGAACGCGTTCTTTTCCGGTAACGGCTTCGGTATAGTCGACCGCGCTACGATGGCGGCAGGCGATGTGCATTTCGCCAATGCGTGGGGCGTTAGCGATGAGGATCTCTATGACGAGGTGATCCGCCAAGCCGACGCCTCGGCGAAAGCCGGCAAGAACTTCTTCAGCTTCGTCATGAACACGTCAAACCACCGGCCCTTTACCTATCCAGCTGGCGCCATAGACATCCCATCGCCGGGCGGGCGCGACGGGGCGGTCAAATATTCCGACTACGCGATCGGGGAACTGGTCAAGAAGGCATCGGCGAAACCGTGGTTCAGGGATACCGTTTTTGTCTTTGTCGCCGATCATACGGCGAGCGTCGCAGGCAAGGTCGAGCTCGACATGAACAAATACCACATACCGTGCATCATCTGGTCGCAGGGCTTTGTCGAGCCCCGCCGGATCAATCGGCTGGCGAGCCAGGTGGATATTGCGCCGTCGCTGCTTGCCCTGCTGCAGGCTAGCTATCGCAGCCGCTTTTTCGGCGACGACCTGATCGAAGCGGACGAACCGGAGCGGCCGGTCTACATCTCCAACTACCGGAAGGTGGCCATGATCCTGCATGGCCGCACGACGATCCTTGAGCCCAAGAAGCAAATCGTCCAGATGAAGGGTGAGGAGGTGCAACCTGAAAGCGCCGTCGACCACAACGCGGTCGAAGATACCGTAGCCGTCTATCAATATCCCTCGCACTGGCGCGACATTTCACGCCGCATTCCAAGTGTTCTTGACAACGGCACGCTGGCACTCGGCCGGTTCGGTGTGCATCGCCTGCCAAACCCGAAGCGACGCGCGCCTCCGTCCAGGACCACACCCACCATACCGGTGCGCTAACAAAGCCACCGTGTCACAACGTCTTAGGAATGCCAGGTCTGCTCCGGTGATCGCCAAGAGGGGTGAGGACCTTAACAATCCCTTGCAAGACCCTTCGTGGTGGCGACGGGTGGTGCATCGTGGATCTGCTACTTTCGCGCGCTCCAGTTTGGAGACGCAGCACGCGTTGCCCCTGTCGACAAACTGAGCCTCGTGCTGGTGGCGGTGTTCGGAGTGACATTCCTCAAGGAACATCGTTGTCGAACTGGGCAGGGGTTGGCCTTGATCGCAACAGGCGCGGTTCTGGTATACGCTACAAAGGCTAACAGGAGGGCTATTCGCGGCGGCTTATTGCTCCGTCTTTAGGATCAGAACAGCCAAAAAAAGGTGGGCAGATAGCCAGCTACCTGGAGGTATTCGATGCCTTCGATGGCTGGAAAGATCGCCAGAAAATATAGGGCATCGAAGAATGTGCTTCTTAATGCGCTCGTGGAGAACGTGTGCTGATGCTTGTCCTGATGCAGCCACGGCTTGGGCCAGAACCGCGGCGTCCTTGCCACATATGCTTCGAACTCCGAACCAAATTTGTCACGAAGAAACGTCTCTTCCTTTCGGGCAGTCATCCCGAAAACCGCATAGGTGCACCCCCCCAGAGCGGATGCAACGATGAACGATCCGAACATGAGGCCGATGCCGAATGCCCCGATCGTCGAAAACAGATATAGAGGATTGCGAGTGATCGAGTACGGCCCGCTGAGTGCCAACTCGCTGTTCTTCCGCCCCCCGACATAGAGGATGCTCCACAACCTCCCGAGTAGGCAGACGAGGATCAGAACAAAACCGATCATCTCGATGACCTCGTGAAGGCTAGATGCTTCATCCCAACCGGGGCGAGAGAATAGCAGCGAGCCAATCGCCGCTACGCTCAAGGCCTGGACGACCAAAAGTCTCTTCCGCTGATTAAATGGTTGCGGGGCAATGGAAGCGGACATCATGGTTCCTTCGACAAAGGCTTTTTCGGGGCTCGCGCCAAGCAGTGCATCCAATGTCGACCGATCTGTCAGAAATGTGACGCGCTGTCCCTTTTCCTGGCGGCGACTGCTCGGTTTCAATGGCAAGCTCGATAGCCGATTGCGGTAGGCCTGACCCTTGGCAGATCCCGATGTCGGCAGCCCTTTGGAACTTGCCGGAAATTAAGGTCTCGGTGGATGAACCCGCATGGCTTTTGCTGGCAGGAAGACCGATGCGCGGGCGTGGATGGACCAAGGCGTTGCGTCAGGACGAGGCTCGGCAGGTGCGTGCGCGCATTGCGGAACTGGAGCGCGACCTCATAGCGCCCACACCTCAAGGACGCCATCGACGTTTCGAATCCGGACATGAACTTCGCTGCGAAGTCCCGCCTGGCGCGTCTCGAGGAATGCATCTCCGGAAATACCGGAGAAACATCGGCGTTCGCGCAAGCTTCGCCGCTCTCAATGCTTGTAGCCGAACATCATCTCTCTGCTGCGGTCAAATCGATCCTCAGAAAATGCGGAAGGGAAGACGGTCCAGCCAGGGCGCGAATGGCTGGCCACAGCACCAAGTTCAATCGGCTTTGCAGTCCTGTACCAGGATTCCGAAAGCCACCTGTCGCTCGCGTCCCCTGTGGTTTCACACTGCTCGTCGATAGGTCCAGAGTTGTGCGGGGGGAACATTGCGAACCACGAAATCATAGTGAGAAACGATGTAACGGTCGGGCATTTTGAGCACCGGTGACAGAAGACCGTAGGTGATTTGGATCACAGGTCGCCCGGCCGGGATTCGTGCAAGCAAATCCTCGAGCAGTGTGAGGCGCTGTTGCATCGGAAAGCTCAACATCGGCACTGCGCTTATGACACAATCGAACTTTTCCCGGCGCTCCCCCAGAATTTCTTCCAGGGCAAACGCATTGCCCAAGCGGAAATCCACTCCTGGAAAGCGTCGCACCAGGCCTTCATAGAAATCCTTGGAATATTCGACCGAAGTCAACCGGTGCGGTTTGATCCCTCTTTCCAGGATGGCCCTGGTGATGACACCCGTCCCGGCACCAAGCTCCAAAACCGGCAATCCAGAATGCGGGTTGACCACACTAGCCATGCGGCGCGCGGCATGGATCGACGTGGGCATGAGTGCGCCCACACCTTTCTTATCCTTCTGCCAACATTTGAAGAATTGCACTTCTTCCTCAAGTTTCTTGCCAAGTCGCTCTTTCAATCGAAAGACCATATCCGCTCCCTTCTCCCGATCCGAGTCGGAGCGACTTTTTGTCGAAATTTCGCTATATAAACAAGCCTGATTCACAGGAATGATTGCCGCGCCGGAGGCGCGAAACGCCCGCGCCGGCTGGCACGCGTTGTCCACCAGGATCACGTTTTTCTCGCTCAGATGCGCGCCAGTTCTTCCTGTATGCAAATCTCGGTCATGGCCTCGCGAGCCCCTCACGGCTCATCGAGCAGCCGTATCTCCGGCTGCACCATCAGCGCCAGCGCGACGCACGCAGGGTTTCTCATCTGCTGCGCGCTTCGCCAGGCGCACAGCAGACAATGAGGCCGCTACGGCCGCAAAAAACCCGCGACGGCGGCTCGATTCCGGGACCGGTCCGCCATTTTTGGTAGGTGATCCGTGCAAATGCGTGGCGTGGATCACCCCAGCTATTTCGTGGCCGCCCCATTGCCAACGTCCTCTTTTCAACCGGCCGAGGCTCCCAGTCGCCGGATCAATGATGACGATCCCCTCTGAATAGTTTTTGACGAGCCTGACGGTCTACGCCGTCTTACCGTGGTTCCGGCTTTGCCATGGCCTTCTCTGCCGCAGGCGGCAAAGTGCTATGACTCTACCGTGCATTGGCCTTGGAAAATACGACGGCTGGACCACAATAATGAGGTTTAGGCAGAAGACTTTTCAGGGAATCCTTCGAAAAGGAAACAGTAGCTCTTCCGGTCCTTACGAAGCCGGCCCTCGCTCTGTTAGAGAAAGCAGATTGCGACCCCGGCCGTTCCTAACGGCCGGTACACGGCGCAGGTCATAGTGCCTGCTCTTACACGACCGGAGCCAAAGCAATTTTTCTGCTAGGCGGCTTCACGCTTTGGACCTGCCGTTCCAAGCCGAAGCTCGATGCAAGACGTATGGGCATCAGGGACCGCTTTTAGCGACGGACGCAAGTTGGCATCGGCAGAAACGCCAGCTGCTTTGCAGCGTCCTAAGCCGCCTGTTGTTGGGCGGCGCGTGCTCCGAAAGAGCATTCGAGGCGAACAGCGTTTCCTTTGAGTGGCAAAGAACAGCACCTGATACTTTTATAGTCTACCAAATCTCTGAACATACTGGCAGCGAAATTCGGAGCCTTCCCAAAATTGGAGCAAGACGATGGTGTTAGCTGTGGAGAGATTTTCAAGAAGGAGATTGGGTGGGTTCGTGACCGCGTTCGCAGTAGGCTTGGTCGCTTCTTTCTCCCCCCTCATTGCGCAGGCGGGTAGTCCGGACGCTGGCAAACTGCCGACCAAAATCCCGGCGGGCACTGTCCTTCGTATCGGCGATCCCGAGACGCAAAGGGCGCTGGAATTATCGGGGCTGATCGATCAACTGCCGTTCGAGGTCGAATGGGCTAATATCAGCGGCGGCCCACAGACAATCGAAGCCTTTCGCGCCAACGCATTGGACGTCGGATCGGTTGCCGACATTCCACCCATCCACGCGACCTGGACTGGGCTCAAGGTCAAGATCATTGCCGCGAAGTTCCGCAAGGAACCGGTTGCGCACCCGATCTATCAACTCGGCATTGCACCGGGAGTTGAGGTCAAGACGCTCGCGGATTTGCGCGGTAAGCGGATTGCTTTCAGCCCCGGTCAGGCACAGGGCGCGCTGGTGTTGAGGGTCCTGCAGGCCGCCAGCCTGGAAAAGGAGGATGTAGATCTCATCGAACTGCCCAGCAAAGGCGATGCCTATCCGGTGGCACTTTCCGGCAAGCAAGTCGACGTCGCGCCGATCTCGGGCGTCCTTATCAAACGCTATCTGCGCCAGTATGGCGCCGACGGCGCTACCACCATCCCGCACGGCTTGCGCGATGATCCAGCCCATCTCTATGCCCCACAAGCTGTGCTTGAGGACCCGGCCAAAGCAGCCGCTCTCGGCGAATATGTGCGCTACTGGGCGCTAGCCGCCCGTTGGGTGGAAGAGCATCCCAAGGAGTGGATCGAGGGGTACTACGTCACCACCCAGGGCCTCAACACAGAAGATGGCCAGTATCTCGTCGACGCTGATGGTCAGTTCGACATCCCCTCCGACTGGAACGACGTGATCGTGCGCCAGCAGGCGACGATCGATCTCCTGGCCAAGGAGTTGAACAAGCCCGCGATCAAGGCCGAGGACCTGTTCGACAGGCGCTTCGAGGCGATCGCCACAAACGCGCTGAACGCCTCCTGACGCCTGCTTTCCGAGACCGGAGACGACACCGATGAACGCATTCTCCAACACCGCCACAGTTGCCCCCGCCTTTCCTGCCGCATCGGATGAAAGGTTGTTGATTCCGCCCGCCGTGGAGCCCCGCAAGACCGGGACGAGGCGACTCGCACTTGGGCGAACGATCCCATTTGGCGCGCTGATCGGGCCTGCACTTCTTCTTGTGATCTGGTCCATCGGCAGTATCGCCGGTCTGATCGATCCTAGAACGCTGCCGGCGCCTTGGTCGGTTGTCGGCACCGCCATCGATCTCATCGCCGAAGAGAAGCTTCAGCATCATTTGATGACGTCTGCCTGGCGGGCAGCACAGGGGCTGGTGTTCGGTGTCCTGATCGGGACCATCCTTGCTCTCATTTCAGGTTTGTCGCGGCTTGGTGAGGCCATCATCGACGGCCCTGTTCAGATCAAGCGGGCGATACCGACGCTCGCTCTGATCCCGCTGCTGATGCTGTGGTTCGGCATCGGCGAGGGCATGAAAGTAACGACCATCGCGCTGGCAGTCCTGATCCCGATCTATATCCAGACCCACAGCAGCTTGCGCAGCATAGACAGCCGTTATGTCGAACTGGCCCAGACCTTGCGAATGGGCTACGGCGACTTCATCCGCCAGGTCATCCTGCCCGGCGCCCTTCCAGGGTTCTTCCTTGGCCTGCGTTTTGCGGTGACCTATGCCTGGCTGTCTCTGGTGGTGGTGGAACAGGTCAATGCCACCAGCGGCATCGGCTACATGATCGATCTCGCACGCAACTACGGCCAGACCGACATCATCATCGTCGGCCTCGTCGTCTACGCATTGCTCGGTCTAGGCTCCGACGGCATCGTCCGCTTCTTCCAGGAAAGGTCCCTGTCATGGCGTCGCACCTTGGCGGATTGAGCGGCGCGCCGGTGGTGCGGGTCGAGAGCCTTGTGAGAAGTTTCGGGCCGCGAACCATCCTCGACGGCCTCAGCCTCGACATCGAGAAGGGGGAGTTCGTCGCCCTTCTCGGCCGTAGCGGGTCGGGCAAGAGTACATTGTTGCGCGCGCTCGCCGATCTCGACGACAAAGTCTCCGGCTCCGGCCGACTCGAAACACCCGACAAGAAATCGGTGGTGTTCCAGGATGCCCGGCTGTTGCCATGGAAACGAGTGCTGGAGAATGTGGTTCTTGGCCTCGACCTGCCGGACGCCGCCGAACGCGGACGGGTAGCTCTCGAAGAGGTTGGCCTGAGCGGCCGCGAAAACGCATGGCCGGTCGAACTCTCTGGTGGCGAGCAGCAGCGGGTGGCATTGGCGCGCTCGCTGGTTCGTGATCCTGAGCTGCTGCTCGCGGACGAGCCGTTCGGCGCACTGGACGCGCTGACCCGCCTGCGCATGCACGATCTGCTGCGCCAGCTCTGCGCCCGTCACCAGCCGGCCGTTCTGCTGGTCACCCATGACGTGGACGAAGCCGTAACGCTGGCGGACCGGGTTTTGGTGCTCGACAACGGTGCGATCGCCGCCGACATCGCGATCGATATCCCCACGCCACGCGATCACGGCGATCGCCGGTTCGGCGAGATCCGCTCCCAACTTCTGCGTCATCTCGGCGTCGAGACAAAGCCTGTGCTGCCCGTCTGAGCGGTCGAAGACGCAGCTCAGAGGCACTCCCAGGAGGACCAACCCATGCCCACCGAACCACGACAGTTGAACCTCAACCTTTTCATCTATCCTGGCGGCCATCATGAAGCCGGTTGGCGCTACAAGGATTCCGCCCCTGAGAGAGTGCTGGATATCTCCTATTATCAGGAACTGGCGAAAAAGGCCGAGGCGAGCAAGTTCGACGCGCTGTTCTTTGCCGATGGGCCAGCGCTTGCCGACAACATTCGCTACGCAAGCCGCTTCAGGCTGGAGCCGCTGACATGGATTTCGGCGCTCGCAGCTGTGACGGAACGCATCGGCTTCATCGCCACGGCTTCGACCACCTACAACGAACCCTACAATCTGGCCCGGCTGTTTGCTTCGGTCGATCATCTGAGCGGCGGGCGCGCCGGCTGGAACATCGTCACGACGGGCGACGCGTCCGCAGCTTTGAATTTCGGCTTTGACCGACATCCAACCCACGCCGATCGTTACGAGCGCGCCGGCGAGTTCGTTGATGTGGTGACGAAGCTCTGGGACAGTTGGGAGGACGACGCGCTAATCGCGGACAGGCAGTCCGGAATCTTTGCCGACACCGACAAGATCCACCCAATCAACCACATCGGCAAATACCATCGGGTGAAGGGACCGCTCACGCTTCCGCGCTCGCCGCAGGGGCGTCCGGTCTACGTGCAGGCAGGTTCGTCGCAAGACGGACGGTCATTCGCAAGCCGCTATGCCGAGGCGATATTCACAGCACATCAGACACTCGCCAACGCGCAGGAATTTTACGTCGACATCAAAACGCGCGTTAAGTCGGTTGGCCGCAACCCTGACCACGTCAAGGTCTTGCCCGGCATCAGCCCCTTCATCGGTTCCACCGAGGCGGAAGCCCGCGCGCTGCATGACGAGTTCAACGAGCTGACGCAGCCGGAATATTCCCTTGACCAGCTACGCCGCATCGTAGACGCCGACCTTTCCAGCTACGATCTGGACGGGCCATTTCCGCGCGAGCTCATCCGTGTCGAGGGGGAGCGTGGTGCAAGCAGCCGCTTCCACGTCGTACTCGACATCATCGAGCGCGAGAATCCAACCATCCGCCAGTTGCTCCACCGCCTCGCCGGGGCGCGCGGCCATTGGGTCCAGGCCGGGACGCCCGAACAGGTCGCCGACAAGATCGAGGAATGGTTCCACAATGGTGCCGCGGACGGCTTCAATATCATGCCGCCCTATCTGCAGGGCGGGTTCGACATATTCGCCGAGGAAGTGGTGCCGATCTTGCGCAAGCGCGGACTGTTCCGGCACGACTATGACGGGGCAACGCTGAGAGACCATTTCGGTTTGCCGCGCCCGGAAAATACGTTCAGCCGGCCGCAAGAGGCGACCGCCTGAGCCACCTTCGCATCGGCATTCAACCTAAAAGCGTTACGCCAACCCATTATGGCTTCCTGCCGGGCCATCGTATCCCAATCTGTCGCGATGCGTGAGTAAGGCGGTGTTCATCGCCTTTCGCCAGGGGCCCGTTGGAAGTCCGCTGACGCGACATCCCCGTAGCGGAAATCGAACTTAAGCGGCGGCCTCCCGGCGGTGCTGTTCGACGGCAGAGCCATCGCACGAGTTGCATAGGCTGAGAGTTGGCGCGTGGCCATCGCCGAACGTCGGCCGGGGTGACCTGGCTCGGCCGCCCTGCGGCCGCAACCGACGCTTTCCGTCCCTGCTGCCCAGACATAGCCCTCCGAAATGACTTGGTCGAATGCGGCGGTCACAGTCTCCTCGAAACACCCGCTGGGATAGATCGTCCGATGCTCCGCCAGCGTGACACCCAGGTACTGCAAGCGGCAGAGGTTCGGCGTCAGATCTGGCAAGACGAGGTCGGTACGAAGGCCGTCAAAGCTGATGATGAGAAAACGCATGATATCTTAATTCTAGTCGCCCGACATCGGTGAACGTCGCAGTTCGTCAGTCGCAAATCGCCAGTTCACGTGACCACGTTTAACAAGCGTCCAAAACCGAATTCGAGGCGTTCCGCAGAGCGCCATAGATTGCTTGCTGATCCGCGCATGGCCGACCGACGACAGCCGTGCGCGCGCAATCGGAAGTGTAGCCATCAACAACGCAGCAAAGATCAAGACGGATGACGTCTCCTCGTTGTGCCGGCCGACCTTTGCCGTTCGCGCCGGCCCACCATAATGCGCCGTTCGCCAGAACCGGCCCGTTGGCGAGTTCGGCTGCGTGCTGCGCCGAGCCCGTTCGGGAAATTGAGAACGGTTCATCGGCGGTACAGTCTGGCCGGATGTGGGCGATGGCGGCCGTCGTGCCAGCCTCGGCAGATTTGCCAGCTAGGCTCAGACGTTCGATTTCTTTCGCGGTCTTGATCATCCGCAAGCGACTGACGAGTCGCGAGGCATCGACCAGCGGACGTCCGGGCAGGCGTCATGGAAGCAGGCCCGGTCTGCAACCGGCAGGAAGGCGTGTTCGTTCCGAGCCGTGCTTTGAGACCGCGGCGAGCCAAGGCCTCGGCAAGCAGCGCAAATGTCTGTCTGCGATCAAAGTTTGCTGGCTTGGGATGTACCTGCTCTACCGGACGAGCGGCTGAGAGACGCCCCTGTGGGACCTTACGATTGTCGGTCAGATCGACCCAGACAGGAAAAGTGACCATGTCATCGATTCCCGAAGCGGTTCGGAATTCTTCAGCGTATACATCGCGGATAATGGCTGTGAGGGGCTCTCTCGAATCCGCAGGCACGATCACGAAGACAGCGCCTGCCCATCGCCAGCCGGCGGCGCTGCCTGGACGTTCTCCCGTGCCGTAGATAATCGACTCCGGTTGGACCAGCATCATTCCGTGCAGCCCTGCCTTTTCCAGGACGGTTAAGTAGGCGGGAAAAAGCAATGAGATGGTCCTGTCAGGGACTGGCGACGCCAAGCTGCACCACTTGGTCCAACATGGCGGTATTGAAAACGTCTGACCATCGGCGCTCCGATTTGAAGCGGCTGAAGGGCGGAACGAGTCAGGCTGCTTGGGCGTCAACGCGGGCCTTTATCCAACCGGTCGCGCAGCCAGTCGCCCAACAAGCTTATGGAGAGCGTCGTCGCGACGATCAGCACAGCAGGTGCAAACATGATCCAGGGCGCACGTGTCATATACTCCCGGCCATAGCCGAGCCAGAGAGAGATTGATCCGCAATCGCACCCAGCTTTCCAATGTTATCCGGGTTTTGCCATGGAGTTCGGTATCATCGCGGCCAAGGGCATGTGCCGGATCGAACCGTTGTTGGAGCGCATCGCTGCTGACCAGTCTTTGCCGGAACTCGCCCGCGAGCTCTTCGCCATGCATGGTGAGGAATATCGCGATCTGCTTGCCGAGATCAAAACTGTCGACGAAGAGCTGATGGCCTTGCATCGTGCTGATGAATGCAGCAAACGGCTGGCGGAAATCCCCGGTGTCGGGCCGATCGGCGCCTCGCTTCTGATGATGAAGGCGCCGGACCGGACGATGTTTAAATCCGGACGTGATTTTGCTGCCTGGATTGGTCTGACCCCAAGAGATCATCCGGCAAAGTCAGGCCCGGTGTGATCACCCGTGCTGGTGATGAGATGTTACGAAGCGTGCTGGTTTGACCTATGAAGGCTGTGCCGCCCTTTGTGTGGCGGACACAGTGAGCACGTCTTCTGTTGACAAGCGGAGGTGTTACCGCCCGTTCTCCCTCATCCGGCGAACAATTCCCTGTAATCGGCTGGACACCATCCAGTTCGCGCGATCGAGATGGCTTCGCCCGGCTTTTTGGGCGCGCTCCGGTTCTTTGAAGAGATGGCGCAGGTCATCTTCGGCATCGATCCGGTGCATTAGGGGGCGACCTGCCACCCTCGCACCGTGATATAGCTTGTCCGCTGTCGCGATCCCGACAGAATTGTATCGCCGCTAACAAACGGAACCAGCCGTCCAAAGCCATCCTGTTGCAATAACAACGGCTTTTTAGCTGGCATGGCTCTTGCTGCTTGAACTGTAACGTGCGCTCCGGCACAGAGCCGCTTCCAGCGGATCTCACGACCATTGCGCATGTGTAGGCCAAAGGACTTTTCTACAGCGAGGTCAGGGCGACGATGAGTAATCGTCCCGTTTCACCGAGTTCATTGGACCTGAGTTTATGGAGGAGGTCATACAATGAGCAAGGCGATTTCGTTCGGGGCGGAAGTCTTGCCGGTGACGGCGTCATCGACTACCCTTCGCGAGCTCATTCTTTCCAACGACCTGACATTTTTGATGGAAGCGCATGATGGGCTTTCGGCAGCGATTGCCGAGCGTGCCGGCTTTCGAGGGCTCTGGGCCTCTGGTCTTTCCATCGCCTCGGCGCTTGGCTATCGGGACGCCAACGAAGCGAGTTGGACGCAAGTCGTCGACGTCGTCGAGCGCATGGTCGATGCGACGAACATCCCTGTTCTTGTCGACGGTGACAGCGGCTTCGGAAATTTCAACAATGCTCGCTTGGTCGCGCGGAAGCTTGAGCAACGCGGGGCCAGCGGCATGTGCCTTGAAGACAAGGGCTTTCCGAAGTTGAACTCCTTTGTCGGGGATCGGCATCCGCTTGCTGACATCGACGAATTCTGCGGCCGGCTCAAAGCAGTGAAAGACACGACGGGACCGGATTTCGTCGTCGTCGCGCGGATCGAGGCGCTGATCGCGGGTCACGGTCTCGATGAGGCGCTGGTTCGGGCCGAGGCTTATGCAGAAGCCGGCCCCGACGCAATCCTCATACACTCCGGCAAGGCCGTCGCAGACGAGATCCTGACCTTCGCAAAGGAATGGAACAACAAGCTGCCGATCATCATCGTCCCCACCAAATACTACAAAACGCCGGCTTGGGTTTTTCGTGATGCCGGCATTTCGACCGTCATCTGGGCCAACCATTCGATGCGGGCGGCGATTGCCGGCATGCGCGATATCTGCGGCCGCATCTGGTCGCAAGAAAGCATCGCCGGGATCGAGGACGAGGTTGCCTGCCTCGACGAGCTGTTCAGCCTGATCGGCTACGACGAACTGGCTCAGGCGGAAGAACAGTATCTGCCGAAGCGGACAGCAGAGCGACGTCCGAGCGAATCGCACCAATTTCAAGAATTCGACAATTAGCTCAGGAGGGGCGCACATGCTTGCGCAACGGATGTCTTTGCTTTCAGGTCCGGGCACTGCCGCCGCCCAAGAACCAGCTGAGCTAGCTCAGCTAGCTGCCGCAGCCGGCCGTCGGATCATCGACCTTGCAGCCGGCGAAATCATCATTGAGCCACCATTGTCGGTGCGCGAGGGAGCGATTGCCGCGATCAATGCCGGGACGAACCGCTATACCGATGCCATCGGTTTGACTTCGCTTCGCAAGGCGGTCGCCGAAAAGCTGTCGGCGCAAACGGACGTCGGCTGGAATTTGGAAGACATCGTTATCACTGCCGGCGCAAAGCAAGCACTGCTCGATGCTGCCCTAGCCGTGCTCGATCCGGGTGACGAGGTAATCATCATTCGCCCCTGCTGGCCGACTTTCGCGTCCCAGATTCTTCTCGCTGGCGCAAAGCCCGTGTTCATTGATGCTCGCCCGTCGACGTATATTCCCGATATCGGCGCGATCCGCGCTGCTGTTACACAGCGCACGAAAGCCATTATCATCAACTCGCCCAACAATCCGACCGGCATTGTCTATGATCCAACTACGCTGCGAGCTATCGGCGATCTCGCAATCAACCACCAGCTCTGGATCGTTTCCGACGAATGTTATTCCTGCTTTGTATTCACTGGGCGCCATGAGTCGATCGTCACCGTGCATCCGGGCGTGCGTTCACGCACGATCCTAGTCAACACCTTCTCCAAGGAACTGGCGATTACCGGCTGGCGGTTGGGCTATCTCGCAGGCCCCCCCGAGATCGTTGCCGCAGCGAAGAAGCTGCAGAGCGATATGACCTCGAATGCTAATGTGATCGCGCAGCATGCGGTTTTGCATCACCTACAGGTCGGACACCGCAGCTTTGAACGAAAGATGCATCAGCGGCTATCGAAAGCCCGCAACACTGGTCTTCGCATCCTGGCTGGTCTGGAGGGCGTGACTGTACCGCGCGCCGATGGCACATTCTTCTTCTATCTCGATCTAAGGAGGTTTATTTCCGACCTGTCGGCTGGAGGTCCCGTTCGATCCGCAGACGATATTGCACGATTACTCCTGGAAGAAGCTGATGTAGCATCCGTTGCCGGCGGGTTTTTTGGCGACATGTATGGGTTGCGTCTTTCCTTCGGCGTTCCACCAGACTTGCTGGAGCTGGGACTGAGACGCGTCGTCGAGACCCTAAACAGCCTGAAGACTCGCTGCCGCCTCTCAGCGGAGCCCGGTGCTAGATTCGGTGAGAGAAGCGGGTTAGCCGAAAATCGGAAATAAGGAGCCTACTAAGTCTAGTAGTGTTCTGCGAGCCCAAAGTTACGCATGTAAGCTTGGTGAGTTATGGGCTTGCGCCGGCTAGCGATCTCGGCGGGCCCGCCAAAGTGACTACGTCAGACGCATGATCCAGAAAAGCGAGCACCGGTGTTCCGACGATCATGCTCAAGCGGAGAGAGGACAGGCGAGCATGGTTTCCATCAAGGTTGAAAATCTCATCGATTTCATCGCAGAAGTCTTTGGTCACGCCGAGTCCTCGCCCCAAGAGGCACGTCGCATAGCAACCTATCTGACGACAGCCAATCTCGCTGGCCACGACAGTCATGGCGTGATCCGCGTGCCCGGCTATATTCGCTGGAAAAATATAGGCTCGGTGGTGCCGAACCAGACGGTCGAGGTCATTGTCGACACGCCCTCGCTCGCAGTGCTCGACGGCAAGTTCGGCTACGGCCAGACGGTGGCGCCGGTTGCCGTCAAGCTCGGCATCGAGAAGTGCAAGAAGGCTGGCCTGGCGGCCGTGGCGCTGCGCAATGCCGGCCATATTGGCCGCATCGGCGACTGGGCGGAGATGGCGGCAGCCGATGGCCTCGTCTCCGTGCACTTCGTCAATGCCACCGACTCGCTTTTGGTTGCACCTTTCGGCGGTGTCGAGAAGCGCATGTCGACCGCGCCCTATTGCGTGGGAATCCCTCGGCAAGGCCAGGATCCAATCGTGCTCGATTTCGCGACCTCTATTGTCGCGGAGGGCAAGTGCTTCGTCGCAAGCCTTGGCGGCAAGAAGCTGCCCAATGGCGCGCTGATCGATTCCGACGGCACCCTTAGCGACGATCCGCGATTGCTCTACGGCCCATACACCCCCGATGGGACGCGTGATCATACCAAGGGCACAGGGGCCATCCGCGCCTTTGGCGAGCACAAGGGCTCCGGCCTTGCGCTGATCTGCGAACTGCTCGGCGGAGCCCTGACGGGCACGGGTGCGACCGTCGCTAATCGACGCTTCGCCAACGGCATGCTGGCGATCTATATCGATCCAAAGGTAGTCGATCCTGCAGATTTCTTCGACGGCGAAATCACCCGCTATACCGATTTCATCCGTGCGACGAAGCCGGTCGCCGGCATCGAGCAGGTGCTGATCCCGGGCGATCCTGAACGCAGGACCCGCGCCGAGCGAACCAAGAATGGCATCCCATTGCTTGATGATACCTGGGCCGCAATAGTGAACACCGCGCGCGAAGTGGGCGTGAGCGAAACGAGCATCCAGCGGGCCACGAGCTAGGAAGAGAGGTGTGCCCTGGTTGAATCGGTGCGAGCGGTGGATTCTGGTCACCTCTTCCCACAAGGAGAGGGCGGAACGCATCGGAAGATGCGAACCCGGGTGAGGAGCACGGTCTCCATCAGGAGCTGTAGCTTCCCACCTGGATTGTAGTTCACGGCTCGATGATAGCTCTCTCGGATATCGTACCAAATCTCCTTCTCATATCGAATTATTCGATCAACGTCATCCGACCTAGAAATTCAACTTTTCAAGGTCTCGCACATCGGCGAACACGTCCAAACGAGATCTGCGATCTAATTGCCTTGATCCCAACCATGATGAGCTGGAAGTAACGAATATGGCATCGGTATTGATTAAAAGCATTCGAAAGAATTACGGCACAACTACTGTCTTGCGTGGCATTTCGCTGTTGATAGCGGATGGTGAGTTCCTGACGCTGTTGGGACCATCGGGGTGCGGAAAATCGACCCTCCTGCGTATCCTAGCGGGGCTCGAGGTGCAGGACTCAGGTTCGGTCTTAATTGGCGAGCGGGCGGTCGACAGCCTCCAACCGAAGCGGCGGGATGTGGCGATGGTTTTCCAGTCCTACGCGCTCTATCCCCACATGACGGTCGCCTCCAATTTGGCGCTGCCGCTGCGTATGCATCGGCTCTCGGCATTGCAGAGGCTCCCTCTTCTTGGTCGGCTGCTGCCAGGTTCCAAGCGGATCGCTGCCGAGATCGACGCGGAAGTCAACCGTACGGCTAACTCCCTCGGCATCGTCCACCTGCTGGCCCGCAAACCTGGGCAGCTCTCTGGCGGCCAACGCCAGCGCGTGGCCGTCGGCCGGGCGACGGTACGCCATCCAGCTGTTTTTCTGATGGACGAGCCCCTGTCCAGCCTCGATGCCAAGCTGCGTGTGCAAATGCGCGCCGAGATCAGGGAACTGCACCATCGGCTCGGGGGCACCTTCGTCTATGTGACGCATGACCAAGCCGAGGCCATGACGCTGTCGGACCGGGTGGCGGTAATGCTGGACGGCGAGTTGTTGCAGGTCGCTCCGCCGCAGGACATCTATGCCGATCCCGACGACCGGCGCGTTGCCGAATTCATCGGTTCGCCCAAGATCAACATGCTCGATGGGGTGGTGCGCGAACGCGACCTAATCGATGTCGCTGGATCGACGCTCACGATAGAGGCCAATGCACTCGTCGGCGAGCATCTCACCCTCGGTATTCGCCCGGAGGCTTTTTTTCTCGCCGATCACAGGGGGCAGGGCGCATTAACCGGTTGCGTGCGCATGATCGAGCATATGGGCTCCGATCTCTTCGTCCATCTCGATCTCCCTGTCATCGGTTATCCGCTGATCGCAAGGCTGCTCGCCGAACGGGCGACTCATATCGCCCCCGGCCAGACCTTGCATGTCGGAGTCAGGCCGGACCGCGTACTTCTCTTTACCCGTGATGGGAGGCGTCTACGCCAGGAAGTGGAATCCGGCCGAGCATCGGTTACGCCAATCCGGGGAGATTGTCGGATGGGCGGGCCCCTCGCAGTCTCCGACGCCTCGGACGAGCCGTCCGCGACTGGTAGCAGTCAAATGTTCCCGTCCGTCGTTGCTTCACCAGCCCGTAGGCGTGCCTTTACAGAGGCGCTGGCGGCCTGGATCCTGGTCGGGCCGGCGGCCTTTTTTCTAGTCGTCCTATTTTTTCTGCCAGTGATCTGCGTCTTTGTCATCGCGCTCACGGATTGGCAGTTCGATGCGCGTTCCCTTTCCTTCGTCGGCCTAGCCAATTTCCGTGAGGTTTTCGGCGACGCGGGCTTCAGAGCTTCCCTTCTCAATACTTTCGTTTACGTTCTGATCGTCGTGCCAGGGACTGTCGCCTCCGGCCTCCTGATCGCGCTCCTTATCGAAAGCGGACAGACCTTGCGCGCCTTCTACCGCGCCATTCACTTCCTGCCCTTCATAGCGACGCTCACAGCTATGGCTATTGCATGGGAAGCTCTACTGCATCCCACTATCGGCCTCGTCAACCAGACGCTCGCCACTATGGGTCTGCCTACCGCCAACTGGCTGCGTGACGAGAATACGGCCCTGCCGGTGCTGGCCGTCATCGGCATCTGGCAGAACGTCGGCTACGCCATGGTCTTGTTCCTAGCCGGTCTCAAGCGCATCCCACAGGATCTCTACGAAGCTGCCGACGTCGACGGTGCCGACCTCTGGCTCGACCGGCTGTGCACCGTCACCCTACCTATGCTCGGGCCCGTTTCTATGTTCGTTGTCATCGTCGTGGCGCTGAAGGCATTCCAAGCTTTCGACAGCGTGAAAGTGCTAACTCAAGGCGGGCCCGTTCACGCCTCCGAAGTGCTGCTTTACACGCTATATCGGGAGAGCTTCGAATATCTGCACCCCGGATATGGGGCCTCCGTTGCCGTCGTCTTTCTCGCCATCGTCGTGACGCTCACTTTCGTCCAGATCCATGTCATGGACAGGAGGGTGCATTACCAATGAGCGTCACCATCTCTAACAATCGCCTGTCGAAGCCCGCCGCCATTCTTCGGCATGCCGTGCTGCTCGTCACCGGAGCACTCACTTTGGTGCCTTTCGTTTGGATGGTGTCGATATCGATAAAGTCGCCTGGCGAGATCTTTCGTGCGGCCTTCTCTTTCTGGCCCTCGCAATTCTATGGCGTCGAGAACTATACGAAGGCGCTGACTGAAGCGCCGCTGCCGCGCTCAATGGGCAACGGCCTAGTCATCTGTGCTTTGATTCTCAGTCTTCAGATACTCGTCTGCGCTCCGTGCGCCTATGCCCTCGCCAAGCTTCGCTTTCCTGGACGCAATCTACTGTTCGGCATGGTGCTGATCGGGCTGATGCTGCCACAGCAAGTGCTCTCGCTGCCTCTTTTCATTCTCGGCTACCGGCTCGGTATCCTTAACACCTTTGCGGCGCTCATCTTCCCCTATGTCGTCTCGCCCTTCGGCATCTTCCTGTTCCGCCAGTTCTTCAAGACCATCCCTGACGATGTGGTGTACGCGGCCCGCCTCGACGGTCTCTCTGAACTCGCCATCATCTGGAGGATCATGATGCCGATGGCCTTGCCAGCCGTCATCGCGTTCTCGACCTTCTCGGTGGTTGGTCACTGGAACGATCTTTTCTGGCCTCTGATCGCAGTGCGCGACCAGTCTCTCATGCCGCCACCGCTCGGCATCATGGCCTTTAAGAATGAGGAGGCCGGCAACGACTACGGGCCCCTCATGGCCGCATCCACTCTCGTCGTGCTGCCTCTCGCCATCGCTTTTCTCGCCGTACAGAAGTGGTTCGTCGAAGAAATGACCCGAGGCGCTGTTAAACAATAGGCCAACGGAGTCGACCGATGATTGTTTCACGCAGGATCTTTCTCTCGGCGGCGACGGCTGCAGCAGCCACGCCGATTCTAAAGGCCGTTGCCCACCCCGAGACATTGATCCGGGTTTCTTATGCTACGGCCTCTCTCAACGCACTCTATGAGGCCCTCGCGCGGCGTTTCATGGATACGCGCCCAAATATCAAGGTCGTATTAGATACTCCCGCTGTCGACTACGACGACCTCGTTCAACGAACGTTGAGGCAGAGCATAACAAAGCAAATGCCCGACATTTCTCACCAGGGATTGAACCAGATCCGGCCTTTGGCCAATCGCAGAATTGCCGTGCCGCTCAATGGCTTTATCGAGGCCGATCCAGCCTGGAAGACGATCGGCACTCCTGATGCCATCACGTCCTGGGCGTCTTACGGCGGGAAAATCTATGGCTCACCCTTTGCAATTTCCATTCCAGTGCTCTGCTACAACGCAGATCTCGTGGAGAAGGCAGGTGCAGACCCTAACAGCTTGCCTACCGACTGGGATGGCGTAATCGAACTTGGCAAGAAGATTGGTGCCTTGGGGGCCGGTATCAGTGGTCTCTATGTCGAATACACTAACAACGGCTGGTCGTTCCAAACGCTTGTCGCCAGTTTTGGCGGCCGAATGATGAGCGAAGACGAAAGAAGGATCGATTTCGACGGGCCGGCTGGCCTTCAAACCTTTCAACTATTGCAACGCCTCGCGAAAGAAGGCCAGCCGGCGTTCGATAGGGATCAGGCCCGGCAGGCATTTCGGGCTGGAACACTCGGGATCATCTCCACCGCAAGCAGCGTGCTAACGGGATTCGAGCAATCGGCGGCTGGCAACTTCCAGGTGAAGGTCGGACAATTCCCGGTCTCCTCCGCAAGTGCCAAGCTTCCCGCTGCCGGCAATGGCATCGTCATGCTGACTGATGATCCGGAGAGGCAGAAGGCCGCCTGGGAATACATCAAGTTCGCGGTAGGACCCTTCGGTCAAAACGTGATGGTCCAGACCACTGGCTATGTACCGGCGAGCATCGCAGCGACAAAGGACCCCGGCGGGCTTCGCAAGTTGTTCGAGGAACACCCCGAACACCGCGCTGCTGTTCAGCGCCTCCCAATGATGACAGGTTGGTACTCTTTCCCGGGCGAGAACAATTCGAAGATCAACAAGATAATCGAAGACTACTGCTATCTTGTTTTTTCGCAGAAGCTGGATCCTGCCACAGCGCTTTCAAACCTCAGGAAAGAGGTCGACGCTCTCCGGTCCCACTGACAAGATTTTAGCAGCTCAGCACCTGGGCGCGGCTGCAATTACTACTAGCCGGGCGCTTCGCCGGTAGACGCCCACTGAGGGAAATAATGAAAAACACTCAAAGCCGCTGAGCGAGAGAGCGAGAGTCGCCTTTTGGCGTGGCCGCTGTTTTGAGATTGCAGGTTTGTCAGGATGTGAGGCTCGAGAGCGTGTTGAATTCATCTTCAAGGTTCTCTCGAATCAGCGATTGTGCTTCCGTGGTTGCAGCGGAAGGAACGATGCGACCGAGGAAGCCGGAGACGACAGGGGAAGGCGATCTGTTTCGCGCAAGGGTGGATCAGATTATCAACCTGAGGCACGACCTGGTGCAGCTCTGAGGCAAGATCGACTGGGACTGGATCGATCTCGAGATCGCGCCGCTCTATAGCGAGACGGCCGGCCAGGGATCGAAAGCGGTTTCGTTACGGCACGCGTTCGTAGCCGTGAGAAAGCAAGCGGTTATACAGTTCCTCTGCCGACGTCTGCTCGTGGTCATGAAGTCTTTGCGGTCGTCGGGTTCCCCAACCGCACGGGACGCCTCGCCTCGCGGGTCCCAGCCGATCAGCTGGCGCCGTAGCCGCAGAGCCGCCTCGGCGTCCTTCGGCACAAGCACCGGCTTTCCGATGAAAGTGAGGATGCCCATCGGAGCAAGAACCCGCTTGGGCCGAGCGGGTCAAACGCGCTTCATCCAAGCGGCGTTGGTATAGTAGATGGAGCGATGGTGAATGCGCCGGTCCGGCTCAAAGCCGGGCGGATTGCACCGACATTTCGAGTGCGCCTGGGAAAATGATGAAGCCGCGATTTGGCGGTTTCCTCGGCGCGACCGATTACACCTTGCCCGCCCCGCGTGGAGCGGTGGTACCAACAAATTGTCTCAGGTCACCCACACCGCTGGCCGCAGCGATCGCCGTGGCCGACGGGTTGACCATCTACCGGCTTCGGGGCAATCGGGACGATCGTGCAGGACAGCTGAGGAAATCTCGAAGGAAAACACATCGTAGTTGGACGGGGATGAAACTCGTGAGCAGTGGTGTGACGCGGCAAACATCAAATCGGGGTGCGACTCTCTCGAAAGCCGAAGAGACCTGTAGCTTCGGACCTGCCGCGTTGGTCGTCCCAGGAGACAACACTTTAACAACTACGCCGACCTGTTACGGCATAGAGCGATCTGAGAACGGTGAAACCACCGAAAAAAACTCGTGGGGTTGGCGGATGGGGTGCAAGCCGTTGGTTGCTTAAGCCAATCCGGACCATTTTCCGGAGACCACACCCGCCATGAGTAATGTTACCGCTAAGCCGTCTGGTCCGGGCGATCCGGATCAACTGGCCGAACATTCGAATCCTGCTCCGCGGCGACAGCCGTTATTGCAGCCCGCAGGTCTTCGCCCTCGCGCCGACCAAGACCCTGCGCAAGCATGTCGCCTTCATGGAGAAGAACGGCTTCGTCAGCCGGGTCCATCGCAAGAAGCCGACAAACCGTCCGATGCCGCAAGCTATCCGGCGCACGCCAACAACATCAAGTCGAAGGGGCGTTCGCCGTCGAGCATGTCTTTGCCGGACTGAAGAGCCGCATGGGGCTGTTCATCCGAACCATCGGCATTGCGCGCGTCACTACGAAGATCGGCATGGCCAATATCCTCGACAATATGAAGCGCCTGATCCATCTGGACCGCACGGTAGTCGCGTGAACCGCCGCCGAGGCGCCGCGCGTCGCCGCAAAAGTGGGGTATTGACGACCGATGAACGCCGTTGCATGCCGAAATCTTGCCGGTCACGCTTCAGTCAGGACGTTGATCTAATCGTCCAGTTTGGAGAACGCACCCAGATATGGATAAGCGTCCTGCCAGTCAATTGACACAGTATTATAAACCTTAAACATTTTATTACCACTGTGAAAGTTTCATAAGATATGGCGCAGCCTATACTTAATATAAAGTAACGTTTTCTGCTGCGATGATGTGATAGAGCTGTGGCGATATCAGCCCGCCGAGGACGCGCTCAAGAGCCGCAGCCTTGGGACCCGGTAGCTTTAGTGCACCAGCGACAAAATTCGAAGCAAATAGCTACGGAGCAGAGACATGTAACGCCCGCCGACGATTGCGGTCTGTCAACTTCGAGGGCTGGCAACCAGATTGCCAGACAAGTTCATTTTGGTCAAGTCGATGTGTTTCTAGAACACAGTTCAACGTTGTGTCTAATATTATAAGTAATGGATCACGGTTGAGATTTAATCACCACTGATATCGCCCCTCTCCCCGCGGGGGCGACAAACCAGGAGACAGGGAACTTGAAACTCAACAGTTATGATGAATGGTCGCAACTCCGCGAAGTGGTTGTTGGTTCTGCTGCGAACTATACGTCGCACTATCGCGAACTCTCGTTCGATTTTTTCTTCCACGACAACCTCAAGACGCCATCCGAGTGGTACTATCCACGGGTTTCCACGGCGAGCACGGCGGGCAATGAATCCGGCCGGAGCCAGCTATCGATTAAGCAACGATACGTCGAGGAGTTGAACGAGGATGTCGAAGGGATTGCCTCAACACTGGGTTCGCTCGGAGTGACCGTCCACCGCCCCATCGAACTCGATCCTTCTACAGCGGAAGTAGCAACACTCGCCTGGAGCTCCGGCGTCATTCCTGCTCTCAATGTTCGCGATATCTCCCTGGTGCTCGGCGATGAGATCGTTGAAACGGCGCCGATGCTACGCTCACGCTACTTCGAAACAAAGCTGCTGACGCCCATTTTCGCCGACTATTTTCGCCAAGGGGCGCGCTGGTCGGCTATGCCGAGGCCGATCATGACCGACGCATCGTTCGACCCCTCTTACGCGCAGCAAACCATTGGGGGCCCTATAGAGCCAATCAAAGACCCGAAGCCGTCTCCCTACGACGTCGGCTTCGAAATAATGTTTGACGGGGCTCAATGCCTGCGCCTAGGACGGGACGTGATAGTCAATGTATCAACCGAAAACCATGCAATGGGCTATACTTGGCTCCAGCGCCATTTCGAAGACCGTTTCAGGTTTCATCGTATCAATCGATTGAGCGACAGCCATATGGACAGCATGGCCCTGGCGCTGCGGCCCGGCACACTGCTCGTGCGGTCTGAGCGCGTGGCAGACTATCTTCCTGACCCATTGCGAAACTGGGAGCTGATCATCGCCCCGGATCCTCAAGAGAACAATTTTCCCACCTACGACGACGATGACCTGGTCCTCACCAGCCTGTATATCGACCTGAACGTGCTGTCAGTCAGCCCCGAAATCGTTCTCGTGAACGAAGCCTGTCCTGAGCTCATCCGCCTTTTAGAGCAACGCAAGTTTACCCCTGTGCCGGTGCGCCATCGCCATCGGCGGCTCTTCGGAGGCGGATTTCACTGCTTCACGCTTGATACCGTGCGGGACGGTGGCCCAGAGGAGTACCTGTAGGACTTCCACAAGGGGTACTGGGTAGCGGGTCGATCGAGCTCGAGGAGGGCGGCGATGAGCCGTGCATTCCTCCGCTATCCAAGCGCCGTGCTTGATCCGCCCACAGTACAGCGTCTCGATGTCTCCTGCGGTCCCCGCCCTTTTCGGGTCGCCTGGTAGGCCTCGACGACCCGCGCCATGGACCAAGTTGGCATGACGGCGCGCGCTGCTCCTCCAAGCAGCGTACCGCCAAGCCGCATCCTAAAGACCGCGTCGATCTTCTCCTGGAAGGGGGCGTTTGCGGGAGGGGGCGGAATCCTACGCTAAGCCGAAGCTCCGACTATTGCCCAGCAAAATTGAGAAGTCGAAGGCATTCACCCAAGCCCTGAAGGCTGCTTGCGCCTTTGATTGGTTCTTGAGGTTGGGGAAGAGCATCTGTCATTTGGTACGAAGGACCTCCCAGTCAGGCAGCGATTACACGAGGCGGAGGACCGCAATGAACGGCTGGCACACATAGGCGGGAAGGAGTGTGATCCCAGCGCCGGCGACGCACGATTGGACTAGGAATCCCATAGAATCTAAGGTTACCGTCCGATGAAAGCACCCATTCGAGCTGCGCATCGTGCACCAGGGAGCGGTGATGCAGGAGGTCGGTCGCTTCCAGATATGCGGTGCTGCCACTGGGCCCCGTTTGATCGACGGTACTTTGCGGGTGATCAAGTCCTCTCCTGTGATCCGCGATGCGGGCTTCGCCGACGCCACGCCCTCGATGATAGGTAGGTCTGAGGGCGCATCTCGGCCTGGTGATCGAGGCTCCCGGCGAGCCGAAGATCTACTGGGCCGGCGAGACCGTGTTCGACCGGTTGGTCGAGCGCACGGTCGCCGATGCGGCGGCATCTCGGCGACGCAGCTCCTCATCCCCGAAGATGGTGAGACGCTGCAGCTAGGCAAGACGCGTTGACGGTGAGGCCTCCGAAGGCGACGGGCTCCCCTGCTCAACCTTCCCGGAAGAACACGGGGTTGGCCAGCGCGAGCAACGCTCCGCTTCGGTCCCTGAGCTCCACTATCAGCCATGAAGCCCCGGCTGACGATCGCGGCAAGGCGACATCGCCCGTCTCCGGTACGTCCTTGCGAAACGTCGCCGCAGCGTTTTCGACGACGCGCAACGTCGCCCCGCATGGCGCGTAGCTCCATCGCACCACCAGTTCGGCCCGGCCCTCGACGATCTCGCCCATCGCCATCCGGCGGCCATCGCTTGCGATCGTCTCGACCGTCAACTTCGGTCCCGACGACAGGAAGTTGCGGCCGCGCGCCACGGCTGCGAGGATGGCGCGCTCGTTGCGCCCCAACGACCAGACATTGTTGAAGCCGTATGTCTGGCCAGCCTCGGCCGGGCCGTGGATGTCGGTGCCCGCGCTCACGAAGAGGCGTCGGGCCTCCTTTCTCCATGCGCGATCCAGCCAGTGATGAAAGAGCGTCAGCCCCTCCTCGTTGTAGTCGCTCCAGGGCCCGTTCCATACCTCGATCACGGAAGCCGGGCCGGGCTGCATGTCGGCGAATTCCCAACGGCAGCCGGTGCAGGAAGGGTCGCCGGGCGACTTGGGATGGGCGATGACGAAGAGAGCGCCTTGCCGCTCCACATCCTCGGCGAGCGCCGGCATCGTCACGCCGGGCATCGAACCGGCGCGCCATTCCTGCCAGCGCCTCGTGCCCAGGGCGAGCGCATGGCCGTAGTGCGTGGTGAGTTCGACTCCGCCCATGGTGAGCAGCGCATTGTCGCTCATCCTGTCGCTCTCTGCGAGGCCCGAGACGGTGTTGTGGTCGGTGAGCGTCACGAAATCGAGACCGCGGCGTCGGGCGAAGCCGACGAGGTCGGCCACGTCCCACTCGCCGTCCGAATGCGTCGTGTGCGCGTGGAGATCGCCGCGGTACCAGCCGGGACCGGGATCCTCGATCGCGACTGCGAGTTCATCGGCAACCGTGACCGGTACGGTCGAGAGCTCCACGTCGATCCGGTAGGCGACCGGGTCGGGCCCGATCAGCCGGAACACATCGAGCCAGATCGTCCAACGTCCCGGCTCGATCGCGCCGCGCACAAAGCCCGGCGTGGCGGAACCCGCGTCCATCGAGAAGCTGGTCGCCGGATTGTTGTGCCGCGTGCCGCGCGGGCCGGCGGGGCCGAACAGGCTGAGGCAGATGAGATTGTCGAAGAGCGCACCGCTCGCGCGGGCTGGCATGAGGGAGAACGATACGCCGATCCGGGTCGTCCCCTCGGGCACGTCGAACTCTAGGGGTGTGTGCCCCTTGTGATGCTCCGTGGTCAGCGTTCCGCTGAGCGTGATCGTCCCCGGCAAGATCATTTCCCTCCTTCGGTACGATTGGTGGAACGGGTCGGGACAGCCTCCGGTCGCATCCCGACCAGCTCCGCGTAGCGCCCGGGATCGGTGGCGCCCTCAGTGTTGATGACGAGGACACGGGAAGCGCCATCAAGGTTAAGCGCCGCCCGAATCCCAGGGTCCGCCGCCGCGCGAAGAAGGCCAGCAAGGCCGGCACAGCCGCTCTCCCCCGCGACGATTGCCGGGTCGTTTCCGCGCGGGCGCGCCAGGCGGTTCATCGCGGCAATCGCGTCCTCGTCCTCGACCGTCATGAAGGCATCAGCGACACGCGCGAGCACACGCCAAGCGACCAGCGAGGGCTCGTAGCATTCGAGCATCGCCATAACCGTCGGTTTGCCAGCCGTTATCCTGACTGGATGTCCCGTCCGTGCGGTCTCGAAAACGCAGGCTGCCCGCCCTGGATCAACGACGACGAAGGTGGGGCGCCTCTCGCCGAGCACGAGCGTGAGGTGCCCCGCAATGGCCGCAGCGACTCCGCCGACCCCCGCCTGCACGAATACATGTGTCGGTGGCTTGGGCAGCACGCGCAGCGCTTCACGCAGCAACGCCGTATAGCCCTGCATAACCAGTCCCGGAATGCGCTCGTATCCCGGCCAGGACGTATCTGAGACCACTATCCAGCCCCTCTCCGCTGCTACACGCGCGGCCTCGGCCACCGAATCGTCATAGGTGCCATTCACCCGGATCGTATGAGCGCCGAAGCGATCAATAGCGGCTACGCGCTCCTCGCTAACGCCAGAGTGGACGAAGATCGCCGCCTTTGCGCCAACGAGTTGCGTCCCGGCTGCCACCGAGCGCCCGTGATTTCCGTCGGTGGCACAAGCGACCGTCATCTTGGATGCGATGGAAAGAACGTCAGGTGTGTACAATTCAGAAATATCGACCGAACGCATCAATTGACGGCTGGCCTCTTCGAGCACAAGGCGTATCACCGCATAGGAACCGCCGAGGGCCTTGAAGCTGCCGAGGCCCAGCCGGAACCCCTCGTCCTTGACATGGAGATCACCAACGCCGGTTTCGGCAGCCAAAATTGGGAGAGCATGCAAGGGAGTCGGCACATGATTGTCGCGATAGGCGAGGAAGCGCTCGACCTCCTCGGCGGCCTTCACGCCCAGAATCTCAGCATCCGCCGGATCGAGGGGCTTGCGGTAGTCGGGGTGCAGATTGGGAAGAAACATCACCGTCCTCCTGAATGCTGATCAGGTTTTCTCTCGTACCTAAAATCTCCTGCCTGGGCTTCGGTCCCTTGGCGAGACGTCGACCGAGCGCGGAGACACGTCATAGCGCTCGCCCGCCTTGGCGCGTGCAGCTTGCGCATCTACTTTTTCGACAACAGCTGCCACTGCACGTTTCCTTCAACGGTTACTGAGTTCAATCAGCCCGTTTTTGCTTTTCGCGAGGTGATTGCCGAAGCCAGCACGCAAGCGATTTCGTAGAGGATGGACGAGCCAACCAAGGCTGTTCCACCAGTGTGGTCTAAGGGAGGGGATATCTCGACGAGGTCTCCGCCGATGAGGTTCAAGCCTGATAGGCCTCTTACCAACGCCTGGGCCTGAACTGTCGTCAAACCACCAATTTCTGGAGTTCCGGTCCCGGGCGCATAAGCGGGGTCGATACTGTCGATGTCGAACGAAAGGTAGGTCTTTTCGCTGCCGACAACGCTTCGCGCTTCTTCAAGGACTCTCTCAACACCCAAAGCGTTGAATTCTTCGATAAAGATTACGCGGATGCCGTGCTTAGTCGAGTAATCCCATCCTTCAGACACGTTTTGGGCGCCCCGGATGCCGATCTGAACCGTCCTCCTAGGGTCAAGTAGGCCTTCCTCGATTGCACGCCGGAACGGCGAGCCGTGGCTAAACTTCGATCCTTGGAACTCGTCCCAAGTGTCCGTGTGCGCATCGATATGCACCATGCCAATTGGCCCGTCCTTTGCAATCGCACGGAAAATGGGCAAGGTCACCGAATGGTCACCTCCGACTGATAGCGGCGTGACACCTGCGACATGGACGAGGTCGAAGAAGTTTGAGATGTCGGCATGAGCACCCTCCACATCAAATGCGCGGGTCATCGGTACATCTCCGAGATCTGCCATTCGGCATTGCTCGAATGGATTGACGCGCGTGACGTGGTGTATCTTTCGGGTGAGAGACGACTGGTTGCGCACTTCTCGGGGACCATGCCGCGCACCGGGGCGATTTGTAAGCGCACCGTCATAGGGGATTCCGATTAAGCCTAGATCCACATCAGCTAAAGTCGTTGCCAGCGGCGCACGCAAAAACGTGGCGATTTCGGCGTACCTTGGAGCACCAAGATTGGGGGTAGATGGAGAGATTTTGATATCGGCAGTCATAGGTAGGATCCTTTTAAAATGGCCGCAGTGGGCCGCCGGAGGGATGGGCGATGTTTCGGTAGCTGCGAAGCAGGGCCCCAATCTTAGTCGGCCTGGCAATTCCACCAGAAGCGGGAGAAGTTCAGGTCCCAGCTTTGCATCGGGACATAGGCATAACCCTGCAGGCACTTGCTCGCCGCGTAACGCAGCGCTTCAACGGTCAGGAACACATCGGCCTGGGTCTCCGTGATCTTGCGTTGGATCTCCTTGTAGAGATCATTCTGCACGGCCGGGTCTAGCGTCTCGCGCGATTCGTCGATCAGCGCATCGATTTCGGGATCCTACAGCCATTCCATCGACGCCCAGGTGCCCTTGGCCTTGGAATGGTACTGCACATAGAAGACGCTGTCGGGCGACGGATAGATGGGGCCATAGAAGACTTGCGTCGTCGCCGGCGTCGTCTCCACTTTTGCGGCCAACTCCGTGATTCGGTTCCAGGGTTCCGGCTTGATGTCGAGTTCGATACCGATCCGTTGGAGATTGGCCTGCATCAGCAGCGCGAGGTCCTCCTCGAAGGCAACGCCGGCGACGTAGGTGTGGCTGACCTTGATCGGGCCCTTGCCGGCGTATTTCGATTTCGCCAATTCCTCCTTGGCCTCCTCCAGATTGTATTCCGGTGCTGGGAGCTCGTTGAGATAGGCGTCCTTGAACACCGAGGCGAGCGGGCCGTTCATCGGCTCACCGGGATGGATGACGTTGCGCACCGTCTGGTAGTCGGTTGCATAGGCGATCGCGCGACGCACATGGATGTCGTCTGTCGGCGGTACCTTGGTGTTCATCTTGATGTAGAAGCCGGTGGCCGTAGTGGCGCGCAGGATCTTATAACCCGGCATCTTCTCGATCGCTTCGAAGGTTTCGTTGGCCTGCGTACCCGCCGACATGCCAAGCTCACCCTTGGCTGCCAGCGCCATTACGGTCGCCCCGTCATGGGTGATAACAAAGCGGATCTCATCGATCGGTTTGCCCTTGGTCCAGCCGCCGTGGTAGCCCTCGTAGCAGTTGACGATCATCTGGGAACCGCGCTGCCAAGACGACAGCATGTAAGGGCCCGCGCCCGCCGGGTGGTCGGCGAGATAGTCCGTCCCCCATTTTTCCTTGCTGCTTTCCTTGATCAGCTTCTCGTTCAACACCAGAATAAGCGGCGTGTTGCTGATGAACGGCGCATAGACCTTTTTCAGCCCGATCTCAACCGTCCGGTCATCGACGGCCTTCACCTTGTCGGGATTGACGATGTCGGTGAAGAGGTAGGACGGACCCTCGTTGATCGCAAGTAACCGTTTGATAGTATAGATGACGTCGGAAGCCTTGACCGGCGTGCCATCCTGAAAGGTTGCGCCCTGTTTCAGCTTGAAGGTGTAGGTCTTGTCATCGTTGGAAACACTCCAGCTCTCCGCGAGATCGGGAGCAACGGAACCGTCGGGGTCGACGGTCGTCAAGCCCGAGTAGAGGTTCACGGCCGCCATGTATTCAGTATAGTCGTTTATCTTGCCGGGATCGATGGTGCCGAATTCCTGCGGCGCGTTGACGACGATTGACACTTTTTCCTGAGCCGTGGCCAGGGCGGTGAGCGCCATCGCCTGCACCAGCCCCAGAAGCAGGCCTTTGATGAGTGTGCTCTTCATTTGTCTGTTCCCATTTTCGTTGCTTGTTGATGTTTGTTGCCGGCCGCCGTTCAGGCGGCGGGATCCAGTGCCTTGTCGCAGCGCGGCAGCCTTCCAACATGACGGTCGACGCCCATCATGACGCCCATCATGAAGAAAGGAACGCAGGGCGCGTCGTCGGCAACCTCGTCGGGCTGAATGATCCGGACCAGACCATTCGCTTCGATCACGGAACGCGCCATCAGCTTGCCGATATAGGAATCCCCCGCCGCCGCCAGTGCCGAGATAGGCACCGCCGATGGCGATCGGCTCCATGTCGGCAGCGGTAATCAGCTGCTCGGTCATGGCTGCATCTCCTCGATCGACCGGAAGGTGATATCGTCGAAGCCGAAGGCCTTCGGGCCCACCACTTCGAGCGCGGCTGCCGAGCGCAGCAGCGAATGACAAGGCAATGCCACGATCGAGACGCGATGGCCGTAGCGCAGCATTTCGGTGGTGATCGCATTGCCGCTGTCGACATCTAACACGATGATCAGATCCGGTACCGACACTTCGACCTCACCGTTACGGCTGAACACGAGGTTTTCGTTCTGGATCATCACCGAGGCGGTGTCGCCGTTGAAGGCATCGATGCCGGCAAGCTTGGCTTCGCCGATGACGAAGCCGCCACGCAGATGGCGTTCGAGATCGACGATCTTGCCGGAAAAGACCTGACGCCCGTTTTCCTGGGCGCAGATCGCCGCCACCGGATCGGCGTGCTCACGCCGCGCCTTCAGCACCGCGCGTCCGAGCGAAACTGCCCGGGTGTAGGAATGCGGGATCGAGTACTTCTTGAGGAAGGCTCCCGTCATCGGCGCCGAGGCCAGCGTCGAGGCGCCTCCTTGGGAGACCACGCAGGCGCGCGCCATGCGTTCGTGCCAGAGTTCGGAGGCCGCATGCTGGAACAGGACGACATTGCCGTGCAGGTCGCACATGACGCTGGGGGTCGAGCGATGACCGTAGATCGAGAAGGTGGTCATCTGCATTTCGGGAAAGGCGCGCCCCATGCCGTCGCAATCAACGACCGGCAGACCGGCAAAGGCGGCTGCGATCAGCGGCTCCATCGAATTGGCGCCGCCAATTTCCTCGCAGACGATGGCGTCGATGGCGATTCCGAGATGCTCTTCGAGTGCCCGTACGCAACGCAAGCCTTCGCGCCCTTCCTTCAGTCGCTCGTAGTCGACGACCGGCGCACCGATGCTGCCAAGCGAAATGCAACGGGCATCATCGGCCAGTCGATCGAGCGGCAAGATCGACAGCGAATAGCCGCTGCGCATGGCAAGGCGCGCGCGCAGCTTGCCTAAATAGGGGTTGCCACCGCCGCCGGTGCCCAGGATGCCGGCACCGATCTCCACCGCCTCCAGGTCTTCCTCATCGAGCACCCAAAGGTCGGAGGGATCGTAGTTCAAGGCCTTCAATGTACGCTCAGCCATGGAATCCTCCCATTTCGCCGACAACCTTGACGTGGATGCGGGTGGCATTGCCCGGCAGATAGGCAAGCGGCACGTCTTCCCGTTCGATGACCTGGATCGTTTCTGCGATGGCGCCGGCCGAAAGCGCACGTTCCGTCGCTTCCTGCTCCGCCTGATTCAGGCAGATTTCGCGCGTCAAACCCTCTTCGAGCGCAAAGACGCGATCGACTTCGCCGCTGATCTGGGCGATGGCCGCACCGACCGCATTGGCGACGGCGAAATTCTCAGGTCGGATGACCTCCAGATCCCCAAGCCTGTCCGGCATCAGGATCGAACCGCCGCCAACCGCGATGACCGGGATCGGATCGGACGAGACGCGGCTGCGCTCCACGGAGTTTTCCAGCATAGACACGATCCTGGCATGGGCCTTTTCGGCGAGTGCCCGGTCGAGATGCCCGAGCTTGGACGCATCGCCGATATCGGCCTTGCCGAGTGCGACGGCGATATCCGTGGTGGTCAGTATCGAGCCACCGAAGACCAAAGCGTCCTTGGCGATGCGATACCCGACCGATTGCGGACCGACCGTCACCTCGCCATTGGCAAGTTCGCGCACTAGCGAGCCGCCGCCGAGACCGATCGAGAAGACGTCGGGCATGCGGAAGTTGGTGCGGACGCCGCCAACGTCGACAATGGTCGCCGCCTGGCGCGGGAAGCCGTGATGCAGCGCGCCGACGTCGGAGGTGGTGCCGCCGATGTCGACGACGATCGCTTCTTTGCGGCCGGTCAGGAAGGCTGCGCCGCGCATGGAATTGGTGGGGCCGGAGGCAAAGGTGAGGACCGGAAAACTTCTGACGGTGGCTGCCGCCATCAGCGTGCCGTCGTTCTGGGTGATGAAGAACGGGCAGGAAAGACCGGCATCTTCCAGTGCCTTGGCAAAGGCGTCCACCGTCTTGGCCGCAAGCGACAACAGGCTTGCGTTCAAGATGGCGGCGCTTTCGCGCTCCAGGAGGCCAATGCGGCCGATGTCGCCGGAAACGACGATCGGGAGGCCAGGGCAATGTTTTTCGATGACAGCCTTGGCGCGCTGCTCCATCTCGGCATTGATCGGGCTGAAGACGCAGGTGATGGCGGCCGCCTTGACGTTCTTGAGGCGAATGTCGGCGGCGATGCGGATCAGTTCCTCGTCATCGAGTGGCGCGATGGCGCGGCCGTCGAATTCGTAGCCGCCGCGCACCAGGTAGGTATGATAGCCGACGGCCTCGGCGAGATCGTTCGGCCAATCGACCATCGGCGGCAGGCAGGCGGTCGCCGGCAGGCCGAGGCGGATGGCGGCGACATGGTTGATGTGCTTGCGCTCGATCACCGCATTGGTGAAATGTGTCGTGCCGATCATAACGGTTCTAATCTTGGACCGATCGATACCGGCCTTGGCGATTGCCCCCTCCAGCGCCTCGATGACGCCTGTCGTCACGTCATCCGTCGTCGACGCCTTGACCCCCGACAGCACCTGCCGCCCCCCCATCATCACGGCGTCGGTGTTCGTACCCCCGACATCTATTCCCAATCGATACACGGACGATCTCCTTGTTGGCGGCCCTTCGGCCCTGTTCCTCGTTCGGCCTCAGGCCGTTGACCTCACCAGGAAGCGCGCTCTCTCCTTGGCGCGTACGTGGGTTTCAATGCTTCCTCTTCGTCGCTCATCACCGGGAACGCCAAGATGAGTGTTCGGGTGTAGGGATGCTGGGGATCGGCAAAGACGTCCGCCGTGCGCACGTCCTCGACGATCTCGCCCCTCAGTATGATGGCGGGCTGCAGAAATTGCGCATCAGCGAAAGGTCGTGGGAGATGAAGAAGTACGTCAGCCCAAGCTCGCCCCGCAGGCGCTGCAGCAAGGCGATGATCTGCTTCTGCACCGAGACGTCGAGCGCCGAGGTGGGTTCGTCGAGCACGATGATCTTCGGTTCGGCAGCAAGCGCCCGGGCGATTGCGACGCGCTGCTTCTGCCCGCCCGAAAGCTCGTGCGGATATTTCGAGAGATAGGCGGACAGCATGTTGACTAGCGCCATCAGCTCTTCCATCCGCAGCGTGGCCGCCTTCCCGCGCAGTCCGACCTGGCTCAGCGGGAAGGCGGCGAAGCCGCGGATCAAGGATGCTGATGATCAGGTCGATGACGAGATCGGCGGCGATGTTGAAAATGCCCGAGACGAGGGCCACGGCCATGACGGCGTTGAGGTCCTTCTGCACGATCGCGTCGAGGCCGTAGCAGACAAAACCGCCCCAGGAGAAGACCATTTCGACGACGAAGGCGTTGCCGATCAGCGAGGCGAACTCGAGCCCCATGATCGTTAGCGGCGCGATCGAGGAGAGTTTCAGGAGGTAACGGGACACGACCAGCCGGTTCGGGACACCGAAGGATTTCAGCGTCAGCACATGGTCACGCCGCTGGTGGTCGATCATCGCGGAGCGGGTGATGCGGGTGATCTGGCCGATGCCTGCCATGGCGAGCGGCGCCAGCGAGTGGATGTTGAACGCAGGAATGCGCGTCACCAAGCTCGTCGCTCAAGCGGCGCCTTTGCCTCCTGGATCCGTCTGGTCCCGCAGCCAATCACCGACGATCGAAATTGAGAGGGCGGTCAGCATGATAACAACGCTCGGGATGAGCAGCAGCCAAGGTGCCCGTTCCATATAGTCGCGCGCGGCTCCAACCATGTTGCCAAGGCTCGATAAAGGGGGCTGTACACCAAGCCCAAGGAACGACAAGCTGGTTTCGAGCAGAATAACCTCAGGCAGATTAAGCGTCATAGCTACGATCACACTTGACGCTACGTTTGGGAGGATGTGCAGCCCATAGAGACGCAGGGGCGAAGCGCCAATGTCCCGCACTGCGATCGTATAACCCTGCTCGGATTCCGCCATTGCCAGCCCGCGGCAGAGACGAGCGATGCGCTCCCATCCGAAAAAGCCCAGAAGAACTGTGAAAAGGACCAGATTGTTGCCGAAGAAGGCAAGAACGGCGAGTGCGATAATCATGAAGGGCATGGCAGCCTGGGCGTCAATGAGCATCAGAATGACTTGTTCAAGACGGCCGCGGACGTGAGCCGCCAGAAAGCCAAGACCAATGCCAACGGACGCCGCGATGAATGTCGAAATCAACCCGATCGTCATGCTCGCGCGGATCGAGAAAACGAGCCGTGAAAGAGTGTCACGGCCGAGTTGATCGGTTCCGAGGAAATGCGTCCAGTCCCCTCCATCCATGAAAGCAGGGGGTCGCAACCGTGCACCCAAATCCGTGGCGGTTATATCGAGAGGAGTGATATAATTTGCCAAAAGGGCTATCGCTCCGATGAGGGCAATCCAGAGAAACGCGAGGAGCACAGAGGGCGGACAGCCGTCGAGCAAGCGGCTCCACGCGAATGCAAAACGAGCAGATCGCGTATTTCCTTTTTCCTCTGCGATAGTCATCCCATGTCATCCTTTCCCGCTTTGCCAGTCTGACCGTGCCGGAGACGAGGGTCCAGAAACCCGTAGAGCAGATCGACACCCAAGTTAGCTACGACCATGGCGGCGCCCACCATCAGCAGAATTGTCTGCACGACGGCGAGATCTCTGCTCGCAACCGAAGTGACGAGCAGCCGGCCGATCCCCGGCCAGGAGAAAACGCTTTCGGTGATGACCGCCCCTGCAACCAAGCCGCCGAGCATCAGGCCAATAACCGTGACGACGGGCAGTGCGGCGTTCGGGATTACATGCAGCAGGACGATATGCCAGCGTGGGAGTCCCCGCAGCGTCACTGCCCGGATATGCGGCTGACCTAGCACGTCGACAATGGCCGACCGTGTGAACCGCGCCAGCGTAGCGCCGCCAAAAACGCCGAGCGTCAGCACAGGCAGAACGAGATGCGATAACGTACCTGCACCTCCCGAAGGAAGCCAATGCAGCTTGACCGCGAACAACATGACCAGCAGAAGAGCGAAAACGAAGCCGGGCATGGTGAAGCAGACGACCGAACTGGTCATGATGAGCCGGTCCAGCCAAGTATTGCGCCGAAGTGCGCTTAAGACGCCGGCAGGTATGCCAATCAGCAATTGCAGGATGAAGCCGGGAACCATAATCGCCAATGTCGCCGGCACCCGTTCCATGACGGCGTTAGCCGCACTTCGCCCGTCGAGCATGGAGCGTCCGAGATTTCCTTCCATGACGGCTTGCAGATATTTGACGTATTGAATCCATATCGGCTGATCGAGACCCCAGCTCCGTCGAAATTCACGGAAAGCCTCATCTGTAGCATCAACGCCCAGAATGCTGATGGCCGGGTCTCCGGTCAGGCGCAGGACGACGAAAGTCGAAGTTACGATCAGGACGAGTGTCGCGAAGGCGCGAACGCAGCGAGCGGATATGTATCCCAGCATCAAGCGTCCTCCAACTTTGCGAGCGAGGCAACCATCTCGTCCTGGGGATGATGGCAGGCTATGGAGCGGCCATCGGCCGTAGTGCGGAGCTCGGGCCGCTCGGTTCGGCATCGCGCCGAGGCAAAAGGACATCTTGGATGGAAGACACACCCATTTGGGACTTCGATCGGGTTCGGCGGATCGCCTTGAATGAAGGAGCGGCGTTGCGATCGCGGCTTCAGGCTGGGCACTGCAGACATCAGCGCCTGCGTATAGGGATGTCGGGGGTGTCTAAAAAGATCGGCGGCGGGCGCTTCCTCCATGACCCTGCCGAGGTACATCACCATCACGCGGTCGGCGACCTGACGAACGATTCTCAGATCGTGACTGATGAACAGATAGGTTAATCCTCTGGCAGCCTGTACATCCTTCAGCAGGTTGACCACCTGCGCCGCCACCGATACGTCAAGGGCGGAAACCGGCTCATCGCAGACCAAGAGTTCGGGGTCGAGCACCAGAGCCCGAGCGAGCACGACGCGCTGCCGCTGACCGCCCGACAATTCGTGTGGATAGCTGCCGAACTGGTCCGGCCGCATTCCGACGGTCGACAGGAGATCCTGAACCTTCTCTTTCCGCTCCGCCATCGAGGAGCCTACTCCATGGACGACGAGCGGTTCCGTTACCTGGCGGCCAATCGGAAGACGGCGATCAAGGAAGCACAGAGGGTCCTGATAGACCATCTGCATACGTCGCCTTTGCGCTCGCCAAACTGTGTCGTGACGCGTCCGCACCGGCATACCGTCAAGTACGATCGTCCCCCGCGTCGGCGCCATCATACCGAGAACGAGACGCCCAGTCGTCGACTTGCCACAACCGGATTCGCCAACGATGCCAAGCGTTTGGCCTCGCTTTACAGAAAAGGACACGTCATCGACTGCCTTTAGCGGGATCTTAGGCGAGAAAAGTGCGATGCCGGATCGAATGGAAAAGTGTTTTGTCAGGCCCTGCACAGTCAAAAAGGGTGTCATGCCTGAACCTCAATGCGCGCCGCGGTCGGCTTGTCGCCGACGGGTGACATCCTCAGGCAAGACACACAGTGATCGTCTCGAACCCATAAGAGGCACGGCGTCGAAACCATGCATCCTGGCATAGCTTCGGCACATCGAGCTTGGAAAGCGCATCCGCGCGGAATGGAACTCGGCGCTGGAACGCTGCCGGGAATCGCTCGCAGCCTACCTACCGGCTCGTCCAAATCGGGAGCGGCGGTAAGGAGACCGCGCGTATACGGATGGCGAGCCCGGTCCAAGAGGCCGGCAGAAGGCGCCATCTCCACCACCTTTCCCGCGTACATGACTGCGATTCGATCGCTGGTTTCGCGCACCACCCCCAAGTCATGCGAGATAAGGACGATCGACATGCCCGTGTCACCCCTGATCTCTCGGAGCAGGTTCAGGATTTGGGCCTGGACTGTGACGTCGAGGGCAGTCGTGGGTTCGTCCGCGACGAGCAGATCTGGTTCCCCGGCTAGTGCCATGGCGATCGCCACCCGTTGGTTCGTGCCTCCAGACAACTCGTGAGGATATTGCCCCAGCCGCCTTTCCGCCGCGGGTACTCGAACTTGATCGAGCAGTCGCTTTGCCTGGGCGCGCGCGGTCGCCCATCCAACTTTGCGATGCAGTACTAATATCTCTACAAGTTGAAATCCGATTGTATGGATCGGATTCAGAGAGGCGGTGGCATCCTGGACGATCATTGCCAGACGTCGACCCCGAAGAGCGGTCATGGCCCTGTCGTCGAGTTCAAGAAGGTTAGAGCCGTCGAACAAAACGGTACCTGTAGTGGTGGCTTGCCGTCCCAGCACACGCAGGACGGCAAGCCACGTAATACTTTTTCCGCAGCCGGACTCTCCGACAAGGCCAAGAATTTCGCCACGGCCGATATCCAGATCGATCCCGCGCAAAACCTCTGTGGCTCCGCGCGTCGACTCGAACCGAACACGAAGATCCCTGATCTGCAGAAGGGGTGCGACACCAGTAGCGTTCATGATCCAACTACCCAGAGGCCGCCAGCGCGGTTTTCTTCGTCAAAGACGCCAACGCCTGGTAGTTCGGATCAGGGATGATTTCATAAGGCGGACCAAAGTCTTCGACGAAGACTGTATGCGAGACAATTCCCTCTTCCGGAACCAGCACATGAAGCTTAAATGCCGGCGGCTCATCAATGTCCATGAAAGTGTGCACATCTCCCAGTCTCAGATGACATGCACTCACAACCGATGGCGCAACTGAGGCAAGCGTGCCATGCCAAAGGCAATCGATCGCGCGATGATGATGGCCGCAGAGCACACGGACGACCTGTTTGTTGGCCTCGATGATCTCACCCAGCTCTTGCGCTCCGTCGATCAGTCTCACGGCATCGTAAATGCCCCCGCCGAATGCAAAGGGCGGGTGATGGAGTAGGATCAGCGCCGGAATATCTGGGCGCTCCTGGAGGCGGTTCCGTAAATAAGAAAGGCGCTCGGAGCAAAGGCGTCCTGAACCCTCACCTTCAACGAGGCTATCGAGCCCAACGATACGAAGGTCATCGTGTTCGATGCAGAACTGGACGAAGCTGAGATTCCTTGCTTTCCTCTCGGGAAAAACGGTCAGGAAGTTTTCTCGGATGTCATGATTGCCCAACACGAGATGCACCGCGAACGGCAGCGATTCGATCATCTCTCTCAGTCTTTGATATTCGCCGACTTGACCACTATCGGCTAAATCTCCGGTGACGATCATCATGTCCGGTCTTGGAGTCATATTGGCCACGCGGTCGAATGCCTGTGCCGCCATCGCAGAGTAATCTGCGTTGCCGGAAGCCAACGGCTTGCCTGCTTCGCGGATATGTAGATCGCTGAGATGCGCTATGATCATATGAAATTACCTTGCTGTGAGCACTAGCACTGACGGTCTCCACAGATCGGAACGCGGGCATGAACGAATGATCCGGGATGAGCACCATGGGACCTCACGGACGCATGATGCTCGGCGGCGTAGTCCGCCTTACGCCTGCCTGTTGAAGGGACCGAAATCCATCATCTCCGTGCGATGCGACGCCCAAGTGACATCCGAACGCTTGCCGTAGAGCATCGGCGTGTCGTAGAGCACCGTGCCGGGCGGGTCGATCTGATCAAAGATTTCCAGCACACGTTGGTGAACCTCACGGCGCTCCGCGCGGTCGGTGAGCGTTTGAAGTTTTTCGCCAATGCTATCGAATTCCGAATTACTCCAGCTCTTGGCCTGGGTGCGAATGAAGCCGTTGGGCCCGTAGGCGGGCCAAAGCGACCCCATCACGTCCGGATATTGCGATACGATCGAGCCGTTGAAGATGGCGTTGTTTGGTTGGGCGAAGAGCTGCGCTACATTCTCGACAACCTTGAGCTGGACATTGATGCCGGCTGCCTGCAACATCTGCTGTATAGCCTGCGCCGTATCGAGTTCGGCAGTGTAATAATTGACCCGCGTGCGATACTCGATTGGGGCACCGGCATAACCCGCCTCGGAAAGGAGCTTCTTCGCGGCATCGGGGTCATAGACCGGCATCGGAAAATTCTCAATGAACATGTCGCCATAGGCTTGCCATTGGAAGCTCCTCGGCACGCCCACCATCCCCGCGAATAGTTGCTCGGCAAGCGCTTTCCGGTCGATAGAGAGGTTGATCGCCCGGCGGATACGAACATCCTTGAGTGGCCCGTCGAACGTACCGTAATTCAAGCAGCGGATGGTGTCGACCGGGCCGCCAATGACCTCGAGATTTCCGTATCCCTTGATCGTTGCGATCTGATCCGGCGTGACTTCCGTTATGATGTGAGCATCGCCCGCCGCAAGCGCGTTGACGCGGCTCGCCGCTTCCGGCATGACCTTGAACGTCACCGAGGAAAATGGCGGCTGCCCGCCCCAGTAGTCCTCATGGGCGACGAGGTGGATTCGCTCGCCGGCGTTCACTTTTTGCACTCGATAAGGACCGGTGCCGACAGGGGCAAGCGCCCACGCGTCCCAGTTGTTGACCTTCTGAAAGGCCGCCTTGCTGATGATCTGGCCTGCCCAGTTAGCCAGCCTGGGTTCGAAAATCGGATCGACCTGCTTGGTCACGAAACGAACCGTGTTTTCGTCGAGCGCGACAACTTTTTCCAGCCCACTGAAGAACGCGCGGGACATGCTTTGACCGGGGAGCCCATCTGTCAGCATGCGTTCTGGCCCGAAGGTGAAAGCGACATCTTCGGTGGTCAGGATCGACCCATCATGGAAGCGGACGCCTTTCCGGATCACGAAGTCCCAGGTGCGTGGATCGACCTGATGCCAGGACTCCGCGAGACCGGGGACCAGCCGATCGCCATTTTGCCGATCGATGCGGATGAGCATGTCGTAAATACTGGCCGTTACACGAAACGCCGTGAGGGAGCCGAGCCTGAGCGGGTCGAGTTGCGGCGGGTTTTCCGAAACGCCGATGGTCAGGTCGATCCGGGATTGACCGGCGGCAATCCGCGGGGCGATCGTGGCAAGAAGCGGAACCGCGCTCATTGCCTTCAAGTAATTCCGGCGGGTGATATTCATGGCGTAAACTCCTCGTGTCAAAAATGGAAGTTAGAAGTCTGGATGACTTGTGTAGACATGTCTACAGGTACTTGCATGTTGCACGATCTGGTGACAGATGGATGACAAACTAGGGCCAGCGACGCTCAACAATATTGAAGAACTGACGAAACGACCTTCCGCGTTGGTGGCGTATCGAACTGGTGATCTTGATAGAGATCGAGGCGGGTGCGTTTCCGGTCGGTGATAAGCTGCCCGGCGATAACATTCTGGCTTCGTATTTTGGCGTGACCCGCACGACTGTTCGGCGCGCACTCAGCGAGCTTCAAAGGGATCTTGCGCACCAAGCGAGGGCGCGGGGTCTTCGCAGAACGGCGCATCCGCACTGATCTGGGCCGAGAGCGTCGTTCATGGCCAATCTGCGGGACGCGAGCTTGACGCCAAGTGCCGAAATCCTCGCCTGTTTCAAGATGGGCGCTACTTCCGAGATTGCACAACTGCTGGAGATTTCGAGGGGTGAAACAGTCTTCGTCTATGATACTGTCGGAAAAGCCAGCAATCGGACCATTTCCTTCTCCCGTCATCTCCTCCCAGCGTGTCATTTCCCCGAAGCAGACGTCCGTGTCTCTGAATTTACTGGTATTACCCAGATTTATGAGCTTTACGGTCATGTGGCGCATTGGCGCGCGCATTGCGAAATCAACGCACGCCTTCCAAGTCTGGAAGAGGCGCGCAAGTTGGAACAATCCAAGACGGAACCCATTCTGGAAGTCCGTAGAATCAAGAAGGTCGGCGACCACCCGATCGATTACAGCATTGCGCGCTTCTGCGCCGGCCGCGTCACCGCATTTTTCGACAACTGATCCATAACGACACTCCCAGGCGCGAGGGTCGCGCGGCGTGCTGTGGCTCGAGGACACGGTTTTGACGGACGGCGGCGTCGCCCGTGATGGATACTGCAGGCGGACCAGTATCCCTACGCTTCCCAGGGCCGGCATCGAACCCATCCGGTGCGTGTTGAGCTCGTGTATCATGCGCCCGCCAGCTCCGACATCGACCGCGCTTGGGGCTCCGTCGCACCCGGTGTGACCTCAAACAGCCGATCGGCAACCGCCTCACGAACTTCGGCATCATGGAAGATGCCAACGATCGCTGCGCCGCGGGCCTTCGCCTGATTGATAAGATCGATGACAGACGACCGGTTCTGAGCGTCGAGGGAAGCCGTGGGTTCGTCGAGGAGCATGATGGGATAATCCGCGATGAAACCGCGAGCGATGTTAACGCGCTGCTGCTCGCCGCCGGAAAAGGTGGCGGGCGCCACCGACCAGAGCCGCTTAGGGATGTTGAGGCGGACGAGCAGCGCCTTCGCCTTGGCATGCGCTTCCTTTGTCGGAATACCAACTGCCATCGCTGGTTCGGCGACGATGTCGAGGGTGGTGACGCGTGGGATGACCCGCAGGAACTGGCTGACATAGCCGATTGTGCGGCGGCGGATTTCAACCACTTCCCAAGGTTCGGCGGCAACGAGATCGACTGTGTCGCCCATGTGATCGACCAGGATCTCGCCGGCATCCGGCTTGTAGTTGGCATAGAGAGAGCGAAGCAGCGTCGATTTGCCGGCGCCGGATGGGCCATAAAGGCAGACGCATTCACCTGCGTTCACGGTGAGTTCGGTGTTGTCGAAGACCGGCAGAACGATTCCGCCCTGGGTGTGGAGGGTAAAGGTTTTAGCGAGGCCTTTGGCGTGTAGGCGAATGGTCATGATCATATCCCTCCCGTTTCAGACTTGCAGGACCGACGAGACGAGCAATTGCGTGTAAGGGTGGTGGGGATCATCGAGCACCTGGTCCGTCAGACCTTCCTCGATGACGCGGCCACGCTGCATGACCATCAGTCGGTCAGCGAGAAGCCGTACCACCGCAAGGTCATGGGTGACGATGATCGCGGCGACGCCGAGCTCCCGCACGAGACCGCGAAGCAGGTCCAGCAATCGTGCCTGGACGGAGACGTCGAGGCCGCCGGTCGGTTCGTCCATGAAGACGAGCCGGGGTCGGGTGACGAGGTTACGGGCGATTTGCAGCCGCTGCTGCATGCCGCCGGAGAAGGTCCGCGGCTTATGGTCGGTGCGGCTGAGATCGATCTCGACCTTCGCAAGCCAGTCCTGCGCTTCCGAACGAATATTGCCATAGTGCCGCGCGCCGATCGCCATCGGTCGTTCGCCGACGTTGCCGCCGGCCGAGACCGCCATCCGCAGCCCGTCGCGCGGGTTCTGGTGGACGATGCCCCAGTCGGTGCGGGCGAGCCGCCGTCGCTCGAGCTCCGACAATGTCAGGATGTCCACCAGACCGCGGCCATGTATGTCATAGGTGATGGTGCCGGCATCGGGAGGCAAGCCACCTGAGAGGCAGGCCAGCAGGGTCGATTTGCCAGAGCCGCTTTCCCCCACAATGCCGAGCACCTCGCCGGGCCGGATTGCAAAGGAGACATCGAGGCAGCCGATCTGACCGCCATAGGATTTGGAAAGCCCGGAGACGTCAAGCAGCGGAGGTTTTTGGGCCAGCTTGCGGATCATCTTGGTCATTGCTGGCTACCGCCCGTCGGCTGCGCGGCCAGCTCGGCTTGGCGGGTGTTGCAGAAGTCGGTGTCGGAGCACACGAACATGCGCCCGCCGCGATCATCGATGATCACCTCGTCGAGATAGCTCTCCCTTGAGCCGCAGAGCGAGCAACAGCCTTTCCAGGATTGCACTTCAAACGGGTGATCATCGAAATCAAGATTATGGACTGATGTGTATGGCGGTACGGCGTAGATGCGTTTTTCGCGGCCGGCACCCCAAAGCTGTATGGCGGGGTTGTTTCCAATTTTGGGATTGTCGAACTTCGGGATTGGCGTCGGCGACATCAGAAAACGACCATTGATCATCACCGGATACTCATAGGTCTTGGCGATGCGGCCGTAGCGGGCGATTTCCTCGTAAAGGGTAACCTGCATCGCGCCGTATTCGGCATAGGCATGCATCTTGCGAGTCTCTGTCTCCCGAGGTTCGATTGAGCGGAGCGGTTCGGGTGACGGCACCTGGTAAACGAGAATCTGGCCCTCGCTCAAAGGCGTCTCGGGCACGCGATGGCGAGTTTGAACGATCGTTGCCTTTGCTGTGCTTTCGGTCACCTCCACATCTGCGACAGTTTGGAAGAAGCGACGGATGGAGACCGCATTCGTCGTGTCGTCGGCGCCCTGATCGATTACCTTTAATATGTCGTCGGGGCCGATTACGCTGGCGGTCACTTGGACCCCACCGGTGCCCCAGCCATAGGCGAGGGGCATCTCACGGCCACCGAACGGAACCTGATATCCAGGGATCGAAAGAGCTTTGAGCAGCGTCCGACGGACCATCCGCTTGGTTTGCTCGTCGAGATAGGCGAAGTTGTAGCCCTCGTCGCTCAAGTTTGTGGTCATGCCGCCGCTCATTCGGCAGCCTCCTTCATTTTTGCTGCCGAGCGTGAAGCTTCGTATTCCGCCCGCAACTGCCGCACGAGTTGCAGCTCCGCTTGGAAGTCGACGTAGTGCGGTAGCTTGAAGTGGCTTACGAGCCCGCTCGCCTCGACGTTATCCGTGTGCGAGAGGACGAATTCCTCGTCTTGGGCCGGGTAAAGCACGTCTTCCCCGAGTTCGCGGGCGCGCATCGTTCGATCAACTAGGGCCATGGACATGGCTTTGCGTTCATTGTGTCCGAAGGAAAGACCATAGCCACGCGTGAATTGCGGAGGCTGCTCAGCGCTTCCTTGGAAGCTGTTGACCATCTGGCATTCCGTGACAGTGACTTCGGCTATCCCGATCGGAAATCCGAGTTCTTCAGGAACGATTTCGACAGTCACCTCTCCGAGCCTGAGTTCGCCAACGAAAGGGTGGCTGTAGCCGTAACCGCGGGTAACCGAGTAGGCTAGGCCGAGCAGGAAGCCTTCGTCGGCGCGCGCGAGATTTTGCAGGCGCTGGTCGCGGCCTGCCGGAAAACTCATCGGTTGGCGGGTAAGATCGAACACCTCCCCTTGATCGTCGTCAACCTCCTCTTGGATTAAACCTTCGCCATCGAGAATGTCGACGACGCGTGGAATAGTCTCGTCGAGCGGTTTGGCGTTCGGCAACGCTTGTGTCCGCTCCAGCCCTTCGGCGGCTAGCGCGAAATCGAGCAAACGATGGGTATAATCGTACGTGGGGCCAAGCACCTGGCCGCCGGGAAGATCCTTGAATGTCGCCGAGATGCGTCGGCGGATCGCCATTTTCGACGTGTCGATCGGCTTCGACATGGCGATGCGCGGCAGTGTGGTACGATAAGCGCGAAGGAGGAAGATCGCCTCCGTCGAATCGCCTTGCGCTTGTTTCAGCGCAAGCGCAGCAAGCTCCCGATCGTACACGGAACCTTCTGCCATGACCCGATCCACAGCAAGAGCTAACTGCTCGCTGATTTGGGAAAGCGTCAGCTCGGCAAGGGCAAGATCGCCCCGACGTGTCTCCGAGATCAGTTTGTGAGTGTTGAGGATGGCCTGTTCGCCACCCTTCACGGCAACATACATCTTAGCCCCCTACCTTTATTGTACGAGGCAGACCGATCACAGCGTTGCCTGATGTGAAGATCACGTCGACGCCGCGCGGATAGAGTTCGCTGTTGAGATCCCAATCGGACCAGAACCAGGACGGAAGTCCTTGAATGCCGACGGTGAAGCTCCCTTTAATGCCCGGACCGGTCCAGGTTGTTGTCGGGCCGTCGGTCAAGCATGGGACCTGAATGATCAGCGTCGTCGAGCGGTCGGGATATTCGACATCGCCCTGATGAAATTCGAAGAGGCGAGGCGTGTTTTGCGGATCGGTTACGAGGGCGAAGCGAGCCGTCGCGGCTACGCTCGTTAATGGCAGACCACAATGAAAACGAAGCCATGCTGCCGCCTCGTCAGTAGCGGATTGACGGTCGAGCCAAGCCGGCGTCTCAAAATCCATGAGCGTTAGGCAGAGTGCCGCGGTGGCCGAGCCGAGCGGCTGCGGGGCCACAACGCTCCTGTCGAGCGAAATAACCCGTGCTGGGTAGGCAATCGAAAGCAATGCAGCACGAAACACAGCCTGCGCATCGAAGACCGGATCTGCAAATCCGGGCTTTAGCGAAGCGGCGGCAGAAGGTCCGGATGGCTGGGATTGCAAAGTCATTCCGCGTCCTCCCCGCGAACCATCGTAAAGAAGTCGACCTTGGTGGAGGCTACCTTACGGCTCATTTCGATTCGGCGATATTTGGCTTTCGTCCGCAGCGGTTCGATCACCGTTGTCATGATCTCCGTACGGCGAGCCTCTTGCTGCAGCAGCCCGTCCATGACAGCGGCGAGTTCCGCCTCGCGCTTGTCGCGACCCTTTACGTAGCCATGGCCTACCGTGCCGTCGGCCAACCTGACGGACGCCCGCGCAATGGTCATCTCGCCGAGATTAAATACTTTGCCTGTCCCGCCGGCGCGTCCCCGAACCATGACCAGCCCGACATGGGGTGGTCGAAGCCGCTGGAACGTAACGCCGGATACGATATGAGCCGCCAAACCTTCGAGCTCACCCGGTTGGCTGCATGCCATCACAGTGAGCCACGCGGACCGCTGCGCGACAGCAGCGTGTTCCTCTTGCATTTGCTTTTCACCTTCGTTGTTTAAGTTCAATCAGCGCACTTGGCGCCATCACATAAATTGGCGCCCGGCTACCCAGACGTTTCGGATCACGGGTACGCCGTCGACGAGCCGTACGCGAATGAGATCTGCTCGGAGTCCTGGAGCAATACGGCCTCGATCGGCAAATCCGAGTAGGTCGGCTGGAGTTTTCGTCACCATCGCGACAGTTTCTGACAGGTCGAAGCCTCTGGCGGCCAGTGCAAAGGCGGCATGCAGGAGACTGCCCGGCACATAGTCGGAGGTCAGCATGTCAAGCAGACCTTCATCTGCGAGCTGCGCTGCGCTAACGTTCCCCGAGTGCGAACCACCGCGGACGATGTTTGGCGATCCCATCACAGTCTTCATGCCGCGCTCACGCGCGTGTCGCGCGGCAGCAACTGTCGTTGGAAATTCGCTAACCGCAATGCCGTCCGCATGAGCTTCGTCGACATCGGCGATAGTCGAATCGTCATGGCTGGCCATGACGATTCCGCGCTCGCCGCAAAGCCGGCCGATGGTGGCGCGGCTCGACGGAACGACCTCCTTTTGCTGCGCGCGACATTCGGAGAGATAGACCTCGAATTCGTCATCGGTCCAAACGCGCGTACCTTCCTTGCGGTAGTATTCTCGGTAGAGCTGAAGGTCGCTCCACTGCCGCTGACCAGGTGTATGGTCCATGAGGCTGACAAGCCGGACACTCGGATCAACGATATGGCGTTCGGCAAGGGACGGCAGGTCTGGATCTGCAAGCTCGCAGCGCAAGTGAAGATAATGATCCACCTTGAGCAGGTCGGCAGTGCGGGCATACGTGAGTGCATCGATTGCCTTATCGAGCATGGCCCTACGTCCGCCGCCGCTGTTAAAGTCGCCGAGCGCCAATGCATCAAGTACCGTCGTGATACCGCTCCCAACGAGCTGCCAATCATGCGCCAGCACGGACGCGAGCATGGATGGCCACCATACGGTGGGCCGCGGACGAACATGGATCTCCAGGTTATCTGTGTGGATGTCGATCAGGCCAGGCAAAAGAAAGTCGCCTTCGCAATCCAGCGTGGACGCTTTGCCGGGCGGTCCGCCGCCCACCGACGCGATCCGATCCCCCCGGATTTCCAGAGAGCCCGCGAAGACACGGTCTTCCTGAACAATCTGCGCGTTTGCGAGTTGCAAGTTCATTTCGCATCAGCCTCCGGCGCCGCGCTTGGCCCAGCAGAGCTTCCATTGGTTTGTGGAAGAAGTACCGTGACACCCGCCGTCTCGAAGGCGGCAGAAAGAACGTCCGGTGGCCGTGAGTCAGTCGCGAGGAAGTCTACTCCTTCAAGCGACCGAACGACTTGGGCATCACGACGACCAAATTTTCCGCTGTCCACTACAAAGGCGACCTGTTGAGAGCGGCTCGCCACAGCACTAACGATTACTTCATGCTTTTTTGTCGGCGAGAGGAAACCGTGGAGGGGACTGACAGCGCTTGCGCCCATAACCGCCAGATCGAACAAACGACCGTCGAGGTTGCTCAGCATCTCATAACCATCGAGGGATCGTGATGGAAAATGCACCACGCCGCCGAGCAAATTGACTGTGCACCGACCCGGCGCAGCGACAATCAGAGCGATGTCTATCGAATTGGTAGCGACGGTCAGACGCTTGTCACCCCGAGCAAGCTCCTCAGCGACCAGAAGCATAGTCGAGCTTGTATCAAGAAAGACGTTCATATCATCCTCGAAAAGGGGCATCGCTGCCTTCGCCGCGAGAAGCTTGCCCTCGCGGTCAATCCCCAGGCGTTCCGTGATCGAGCGGCGAGCGGTTAAATCGAAGGTTCGATTTGGCGCCGCCCCACCATGGACGCGTCGTAGTTGACCGGCCTCCTCCAGAGCTCTGATGTCGCGCCGGATCGTTTCATGAGATACATCGAAACGGCTGGCGAAGTCGCCGACCGACACAACTTCACCCTGATTTATGAAGCCAAGGATCCTTTGCTGTCGCGCAGCACCAAGGTTGCCGCCCCCTTTTCCGAGCGCGATCTTATTGTTTCGGACGATCACGGTCGTTCCTTTTGTTTTGAGCACAACAACCCGACGGTCGCGATCTAGGCCCTAATTGTTATAGTTTGATGACAATTGTGAAATAGTGACCGTTGATGTGAGAAAATGTCGTCATAAACCGTTCACATAAAACGGGTACGTGAAAGTCAGCTTGATGTTGCGGGAATCTGCCGCTTGCGAAGTGAGGGCGTCAGGCCAACGGACGTTGCCATGCGTCATGACATTGGCGGCGCGAGCGGGGTCGGTTACGATCTGCGACCCTTCATGCATGAGAATATTGGGAATGACATAGCGGGCGCCTTTGCCCGGGGTGTCGGCCCGAGGATCAGATCGTTCCGATCATCCTTGGTGCGTAGGATCTTGCGACCGATGCGGCTAAGGATATGACCGAGAAACCACTTGTCGCGGCGCAGAGCAGCGATATCCTGAAAGGCGTCACCAAGCGGGCTGCCTTACGGCCGAAGACCGATGTAAGCGACGAGGCCGCCGGCGACGAGCGCCGGTACAAGTGAGCCGACTGCGACCTTCTGTATAGCAGGATTACCCGCAAAGTGCCAAAATTACTGGATCGGGACGAATGGAATCCTAGGGATCGTTGTCTTGAGGATTCGGCCGTCTTGTAGAAGAGTTGCAGGCCGAGGCCATGGCGAGCATCCAGGCTGCGAATGCAACGGCGAGGCAGAAGATCAGGCCTGGTATCCCTTGCTCATGATTTTCGTGCCGTGCGAAAAACATATCGGAAACGCCACGCTTGCCGCCCTCACGGCGCAACTGGAAGACGATCGGGTTCACCATCTGGATAACGACATGAGATCCTGCTTAGTGAAATCTGCCGACATACCTGCCACTGCATCATCATCATTGCCAATTGCTCATAGGCCCTTAGTCTTACTGAGTCAGAAAGTCGCGGCTGCGGGGGCATTCGTGCTGGGTCGCGGATTTGTTAGCGTGCTGCTTCATGATCACCCATTGCGATGAGTTGGTGCGCCAGCCAGTGCGCCCCGATCAGGTGAAAGCCGGTCTTTCCGATGTCGATGCCAACATCTTGATAGTCATCTCTGCCTCCTCCTTTATGGACAGCGAAAGCGTATTCGCCATGGAGGAGGCGAACCATCCCACAAGACGAAGCCAGGAATTGGCCAGAAGAACGGGATCGTGCGGCAATGGGCAAGTCGTGGAACGCGGTCCCGCCAACCGGCTGACCAGCGCTACAAGAGCGCCTACCTGTTCGGCGCAAGTTGCCCGGCGCGCGGCATCCGCGCTGCTCTCGCGCTTCCCGTTGCCGACACCGAGGCCACGCAACTCCATATCGACGAGATCCGCCGCCACGTCGAAAAGGGCGCGCATGCCGTGCTCGTCATGGATCGCGCCGGATGGCACACCACCGCAAACCTCAGGGTACCTGACAACATCCCGCCGATCTTCCTGTCGTCGCGTGCGCCGGAGTTGAACCCGGTCGAGAACGTCTGGCAATACCTGCGCCAGAACTGGCTCTCCAACCGCGTCTTCGACAGCTATGAGGCTACTATCAACGCCGCATGCGAGGCTTGGCACAAACTCCTTGCCTTCCCCGACGCCATCACTTCAATCGGAATGCGGGAGTGGGCCCATATCGGTCAAATCCCATGCCTCTTGGTCACCCGCCAAAAATTTTTGAAGCTCGCCTAGGCCACTGGCATGGCTGTGGAGTTCGAGGAAAGATGACGGGCGCTGGGCGTGATCCGTCGCGGCGACATCGAAGGCCGACAAATCTGCACGGGTGCACCCTGATGGTGATCAAGGCGGAGGACGCTGCGGTGTTTGCCAAACATGACGCGTCGCTGTCGATCGCCCAGCGATGATGATCGTCGCGAGACAAGCCTCCGCGGGTGATAACCCAGTGCAGATGCGGATGATGAAGCAGGTTTTGGTCCAGGTGTGCAACACGGCGAAGAAGCCGATCTCGGCGCCCAAGTGCTTGGGATCGGCGGCGATAATGCGCATAAAGATCTTGCAAATGAACGTAAGATCTCACCGTCGCGTTCTCGCCTCCTTTCAGCACGACCGCTAGCCAAAACGCCCAGCATCACGAGATGATATAGCCATCGCAGAGCCACAATCGGTTAAAGAAATGTTACGGATTTGCTTCTAAGCTATTACTATACTGATAAATAACGCTACATATAGGTGCTCCGTATTGACGTTTAGCCCAGAGATACCTCTATTGCTATCGTGACGGAGAGATGACAATGCATGGCAGGCTCCTAAAGAAGTCAACCGATAGGGTTATTCCGGCCAAGGTCCCACGCGAGAGCTTGCGCAGCCTGATCACGTCCAGCGACCTGGCCTCTGCAATGGAGGCGCATGACGGTCTTTCTGCAACGATCGCGCAACATGCTGGGTTTAAGGCACTGCGGGCTTCTGGGCTCTCGATCTCGTCGAGCCTGGGCTATCGCGATGCGAGCGAAGCATCCTGGTCCGAAGTCGTCGATGTCGTCGCGCGTATGGCGGACGCGTCGAATATTCCGGTTCTCGTCGAAGGGGATAGCGGGTTCGGGTATCTCAACAATGCGCGCCTGGTCGCCCGCAAGCTGCGCCAGCACTGTGCGAGTGGCATCTGCCTCGAGGACAAGGCTTTCCCGAAGATGAACTCGTTCGTCTGCGACCGGGACCCGCTGGCTGACATTGGTGAGTTCTGTGGCCGGCTCAAGGCCGTGGAGGACCAGGTCCCGTATCCGGAGTTCGTGCTCTTCGCCCGGATCGAGGCGCTCATCGCTTGCCATGAACAGGACGAGGCGTTGGTGCGGGCGCACGCCTACGCAGAGGCCGGTGCCGACGCCATCCTCATACATTCCCGCAAGTCCGATGCTGAGGAGATTTTCAGCCTTCACGCGCGCCTGGCAGAACCGCCTTCCGGTCGTGATCGTGCCCACGAAATATTACCGCACTCCCGTCTCGGAATATCGCGCGGCTGGAATCTCCACGGTGATCTGGGCGAACCACAACATGCGCGCGGCGATCTCGGCCATGCGTCAGGTTTGCGATCGTATCATCCGGGAAAAGAGCATCGCCGGGATCGAGAGCGAGGTCGCTACGCTCGACGAGCTATTCGAACTAAGGAACTACGGCGAGCTTTCAACGGCAGAAGAAAATACCTGCCGCGGGCAGTGGATGGCCCAGGATAAGCTGTGAGAGGTGGTTCCTTCGAAGAAGATGGATGGAGATGCGATGCTAGCGCAACGGACAACCTTGTTGAAATCGTCGGGGACTGCGGCCGCCCGCGCCGCGGCGAAGGCTGCGGCTGATGCGGGGATGGAGATTGTTGACCTCACGGCCGGCGAGATCTGGAGCGAGCTTGCTCCAACGATTCGCCAGGGAGCGATTGAGGCGATCAATAAGGGCGTAAACCGCTACACCGACTCAGTTGGCACGGCGGAGCTGCGCGAGGCGCTGGCGCGGAAGGTCTCCCTCGATACCGGGCAAATCTGGAAGGCCGAGGAAATTGCAGTTACTTGCGGAGCCAAGCAGGCTTTGTTCAATGCCGCAATGGTGCTTCTTGACCCAGGCGACGAAGTCATTATCCCGGCGCCGTATTGGACAACGTTTCCGGCCCAGGTGCTGATCGCCGGCGGCAAACCGATCTTCGTCGATACCCGCTCCAATGGCTACGTGCCGCGCATCGAAGACATCGAAACCGTCATCACCGAGCGATCACGAGCGATCGTCGTCAACACGCCGAACAATCCGACGGGCTCGGTCTATGACACCGAGACGCTGACAGGGATTTGCCCAGCTCGCAATAGCACGGGATCTCTGGATCATCTTCGATGAGTGCTACGCCGATTTCGTTCATGGAGATGAAGCGCATCGGCCGATCGTCTCGCTCGTGCCGGAAGTTCGGTCGCGCGCCCTCATCGTCAACGCATTCAGTAAGTCTCTGGCGCTCACGGGATGGCGGATCGGCTATCTGGCGGGCCCCAAAGAAGGCATCGACGCCGTGAAGGCGTTGCAGTCGCATACGACATCAAACCCGAACGTCGTAGCCCAGCACGCCGTGCTTGCGCATCTGCAACGGAGTGACGGCTCCTACGAAGCTGGGCTTCGAGCACAACTTGCAAGCGCAAGGCAGATAGGCCTCAGTATGCTTTCCTCGCTCAAACAGGTTCCGATCCCAAGGGCACAAGGCGGATTTTATTTCTATCTCGACATATCCAAGCTTGTTTGGTCCGCGCGGCAGGACAACGTCACCCGCACACCCGACGAGATCGTGAGCGCATTGCTTACGGGCGCTGGTGTGGGGGCGGTCTCGGGATCCGTTTTCGGCGACCCAGCGGGGCTTCGTCTGTCCTATGGCATCCCAACAAGCCAATTGGTGAGCGGTCTCGCCCGCCTCACGAGGCTACTCAATTCCTGGAACTGAGAGCGCAAAGCCTGAGGAGAGAGTACGATGTTGAACTCGGACGTACCTCAATCGGCAATTATACTCGCGGCCGGCATGGGGTCTCGGCTTCGTCCCTTAACCAATACGCGGCCGAAGCCCCTTGTCGAGATCCACGGCATTCCGATTATTCACAACGCTTTGGCGAACCTTAGCTCCGTTGGCGTCGGCTCCGTCACGATTGTCGTCGGATATCGTAAAGACGCAATTGAGTATGCTTGCGGCGAGCAGTTCGCTGGCATCGACATCACCTATGTTGAATCCACCGTCTTTGATCGCACTGGAAGCGCATATTCATTATGGCTCGCCCGTGACGCGCTCCTGAGCGGAGACGTTTACTTGTTGGAGGGCGACGTCTTCTTTGACCTTGAGGCCATCAGATCATTGACCATGGCCAGGGGCTCGGATGTAGCCGCAGTCTCACCATTCACCGAAGCAATGGAGGGTTCGGCAGCCCTATTGAATGATGATGGAGACATAGTAGAGGTCCGGATGCGGCAGACCGGTGGCGATCTCGATTCGGCGGGAGTCCGGCTTTTCAAGACAATGAATCTGTTTCGTTTCTCGATTGGCACTCTGTCGAAGGTCCTCGTTCCGACGCTCAACGAACTGATCGAAGCTGGCAATACGTCGATCTACACGGAACAACTCCTTGCGTACTTGATCGCGAAACGGGGAATGAAGCTCGCCGCAGCACGATGTGATCACGTTCGGTGGTACGAAATCGACTGCGTGGCTGACTTGCGGATCGCTGAAGAGATATTCACTCCGGCTGCTGCGGTGGGATCGGGCCTCTCCATCGGACACTAGAATGGGAAAGATAAATGCTGAAAGAACTGAAAGACCCCGCCAATGCGGTTACGGTCGCTGGTCTGCTGATTTCCGTTCTTAGCATCAATTTGGCGATCGAGGGACGTTCAGAGTTGGCGGTCGCAACTGCTCTTTGGGCTCTCCTAGCGGATCATCTCGACGGCGTCGTGGCCAAATGGACCGCTAACCGCAGCGACACTACGAAGAATGTTGGAAAGAGCCTAGATTCGCTCGCGGACCTCGTTAGCGCCGGGATTTTTCCAGGCATCCTCCTGACCACTCTTAGTGACCGCGCGCCCTGGGCAATTGTCATCGCCGGCGTGCTGGGCTTGGCAAGTGCGCTCCGCCTCAGCTATTTCGGTTCGGTCGGCCTTCAGGGCGGCAACTTTATCGGTGTTCCCACGACCTATGTGCTGCCCGTTGTTGCAGCGATTTTCATGTTCAAGCCATGGTTCCCCAACAGCCTTTTTGTTCATGCACTGGGGATCAGTCTGCTCACCGTCGCCATCTTCCATGTCAGCCCTCTACGAGTGCCGCCGACAAGGGGCGCAATGTACGGGGTGGTGACGGCCTACTGCGTCCTCTCATCGGCTCTGCTGGCGTTTCGCTAACCGGCGAAAACTCGCATTTTGGCGAATGCTGCGAGAACTGGATATCTCGCGGCGATGTCTTCGCTCTCTCGGGAACTGGCGAGGCATGCGAGCCAGCAGGGCCTGCAGAACGTCGTCGAAACGTCGAACAACCTCAAGACCAAAAAGTGACAGCCTGTGCCTCCCATCAGAAGGTCATTGACAGGAGCAAGCGCACGCGGGCGGTCATCCTCGCCGCAGGCATGACATTGGTTCTGCTCGATTTCTGACGTCTCGCGGCGTTTGACACACGAGCAGGATGTCCATGGCATGCGGCATCACCATTGCGCTTTTTCATGTGGCACGGTCCGTGGGGGTGTTCGCCGGCTTGTAGACAAGTCACAGCGTGCGGCGACCGACCAGTAATACCAAAGGTTCTGAGGGCTGACTCTCTAGGGGTTCCCGCCTCGATCGGGCGATGGGATCAGCGGTGAAGATACGGACGGACTATTCGGCTGCGGGCTTGATACGCTCAAGAAGGCTCTGACCGAGCGCGCGCTGAACGCGGAGATGGACCATCATCTGGCGAGCGGCGAAGACGCTGGCAATACGCGTAACGGCTATGGCCGCAAGACGGTGACGACCGAGAGCGGCAAGCTGGAGATCGATGTTCCGCGTGACCGCCAGTCGAGTTTCGATCTGCAGCTGATCGCCAAGTATCAGCGCCGTTTTCCCGGCTTTGGTGACAAGATCGTATCGATGTACGCGCGCAGCTTGAGCACCGGGGAGATCACAGGGCACCTGCGCGACTGTACGGCATCGATGTGTCGGCGGACCTGATCTCAACGGTGACGGACGCCGAGCTCGCCGAAGTCGCCACCTGGCAGCAAGGCCGCTCGATCCGATTTGCCCGCCGGTCTTCTTCAACGCGATCCGGGTCAAGATCCGCGATGAAGGGATGGTCCGCAACAAGGCCATCCACATCGCGCTGGGCGTGCGCGCCGATGGTGCAAAGGAGGTTCTGGGCCTGTGGCTCGAGCAGAATGAAGGCGCCAAGTTCTGGCTGCGGGTGATGAACGAGCTCAAGAACCGCGGCACGGAGGATATCCTGCTGGCCGTCGTCGATGGCCTGAAAGGCTTCCCGGACGCGATCACCGCTGTGTTCCCGGAGGCGATCGTCCAGACATACACCGTCCACCTGCTGCGCAACTCCATGGACTTCGTGTCCTGGAAAGACCGCAAGAGCCTCGCCAGCGCACTCAAGGAAATCCACCGCGCTGTTGATGCCGATGTCGCCGAAAAGGCGCTGGCGGTGTTCGAGACCGGCCCCTGGGGCCTGCGCTATCCCGCCATCGGCCAGAGCTGGCGGCGCGCCTGGGGCGAGGTCATTCCATTCTTCGCGTTCCCTGACGAGGTGCGTCGGATCATCTACCCCACGGATGAGATCGACAAGCGCTTTCTTTCCGGTCGTGGTATTCTTCAACGGCGCGGGCGACCTCGTGGCGAAGCGCGGCGCATCGGCTGAAAGCGCCGCCGGGCAGCCTCATTCAAGCCTTGTCGGATTGAGGCGCCCGCGCGCCTTTTCCTTTGGCGGGCGCGGCCGCCAGGCCTCAATAAAGTGCTCGTAGCTCTTCTGGGCCTGCTCGGCGATGCGCATCTCCTGGTTTCGGAGATCCTTGATATTGTAGGCATACGCGGGTCCGCGACTGTTGCCTTTCTTCTGCGGCTTGCCGGCCTGCAACTGCATGCCGCGTACCTTGTGGGCGACGAGACTTGGGCGCGCCCAGAGGTAGTCCTCCTCCTTCGTCAGCAGATGCCAGCATAGAACCGTCAGCTTGCGCGCTACAGCGACGGCGGCAACCTGTTGGCCGCGCCTGGCTGATCCGGCCATGATGTGCGGCACCGAGGCCCGACTGATGCACACGCGGATTGAGGCCGAAATAGCTGACCAGCTTCTGGGGGCTCTTGAAGCGAGCGATGTCGCCGATCGCCGCCATCAGCCCCGCTGCCACGGCCAGGTTGACGCCGGTGATGGTGAGCAGACGCCTGATCGGTGGATCGTCCAGCGTGGTCTCGGCAATCTCCCGGTCGAGGGTCGCCAGGTCCTCGGCAAGCCGATCGAGTTCGCGCACATGCCGCTCGATCGCGAACCGCTCATCGTCGGGCACTGGCTGGCGCGCCAGCCAGGCGCGCCCGCGGACGTTGAACAGATCGGCGTGTCACTTCGGGATTAGGTGCGCATGCAGGATCGCATGCACCTCATTCTTGATCCGGGTCCGATGCCGCACGACCTGATAGCGCCGCGCGACCAGCCCGCGCATTCGCTCGGTGGCGGCATCTGGCGTCCAGATCTCAGTCGCCAGAAGGCTCTTACCAAAGCCCTCCAGCGCCGTTCGGGTCATGTCGACACGCCCTCCATGTCGAAGCCTACCATCTTCCCAGAAAACCACCTCCCCGAAGGTTCGGTGGATGTCCATTCCAATCACGCGTCGCATATGCGCCTCCTGTCAGAGCGAAACGACGGGAGCGGCGGGCGTACGACAACTACGGATTCGCGCTCACGGCGCAACCGGGCGAGTCGCAGAGTGCGGCCAGCTACTAACACGAGCTCTCGGCTCATCGTGTGGATCGGCCTGCCCGCACCTTCGTGCTCCCGGTGCCTCTTCCCGGATGGTCGCACCATACGCCGCGATCCTGGAAACCGCAGCCGGACATCGGCACTGAGATCTTCATACGAACTCAATAGAGGCGTTGAACTCGAAACTGCGACGGGCTGTCAGGGCCAGGGGCCATTTCCCCAGCGACGACGCGGCGACCAAGCCGCTCTATCTGATCTTGAACCGATCCGAGAAAAGGGTGGAAAATGCCGCCACGTGAGTGGACCATGGCCAAGGCCCAGTTCGCCGTCATCTTAGGCGAGCGCTTCATCAGGGCAATGGCGGCGTAATGTTCAACCGCCCGCCCGCACACGGAATTCCTGACAGTCCCGGGACGGCTATACCACCCAGATCGGCGATCACCGCTTCACCGCGTCCCGCACCGGGCGATCGAAGTCCCGCGAGGCGTTCCTGGCGACGCTGCGTGCCGGGCACAGCGATTACATCATCAATTGACCAGGCGCTGGCCTACATGCGCGGCCGCAATCTGAGTGCAACGGTGCTCGAGCGGCTGGCGACGGCGCCGCACAAGGCATTTGCCGACAGTGCCGCCTGGCAGGCGCATCTGGCAGCACTCGGCCTTGACCAGCTTGCGGTTGAGCCCAACCCGGTCAAGATCGCCACCGAAGGGGCGATGTGGGGCTCGATCCGTCACCACGGCTTTCTTGCCGACGCCGTGATCGTCTCCGATGATGCCGGTCAGTTCCGCATCGGCGATCATGCGCTGTGCTGGATCCATGCCGAGCCACTCGTCCACAAGCTTTGTGCCGATGACGCCGGATCAGCGCCAGGCCGTCGACGTCATGCGCCAGCTGATCTGGTGGTTCTACCGCGACATCGAGACCTACCAGCGCGCCCCTTCTCGGCGCCGCGCGGCGGCCTTGCGCTGCCCGCTTCGAGCGCCTGTTCAAACGACGAACCGGCTATGTCATGCTCGACCGGCTGCTTGCCCGGCTGCATCGCCGCAAGCATGAACTGCTGCGCGTTCTCGATCGTCCCGAGATCCCGCTGCACACCAATGGTTCGGAAAACGACATCCGCGCCTGTGTCACCAAGCGCAAGATCTCCGGCGGAACGGTGAGCGCCCTCGGCAGGGACGCCCGCGACGTCCTGCTAGGCCTGATGAAGACCTGCATGAAAGCTCGACGTCTCGTTCTTCCGCTATCTCGGCGACCGCCTCGCAATTGTAACCCAAGCGTCCCCTCCGCCACTCCCAGACCTCGTAAGGCAAGCCGCTAAAGCCTGAAGGCCCGGAAATCTGCCCCGGTTACGGCGGCGACCGTTACACCACGGGTGCAATAGGTTCATTTCCCATTTGGTTCGTCCGTTTATTCCCGGGTCGCCTTAACCCAAGATTTTCACGCAGCGTAGCTCCACTATATTCAGAGCGGAATAACTTCCTCCGCCGAAGTTCGGGAACAATAAGTTGAACGAAGTCATCCAAACCGTCAGGGAACGTTGGAGGCATTATAATAAAGCCATCTGCCGCACCCTCCGTATAAAACTGCTCCATCTGGTCGACGATTTCGGCCGGCGAGCCAACACAGACCAAATGTCCTCTTCCAATGGCGAGGCTAGCTGCGAGTTGCCGAACTGTTAACCGCTTATTCCTTGCAGTATCGAGCAGCAGTTTTTGGCGACTCTGCATATTGTTTGTTTCACCCAAGTCATCGGGAACCGGCTCGTCAAGAGAAAGCTTATCGACATCGATTACGTAGCCAAGGAGTCGCTTGGCCAGTTCAACAGCAATGTCTTCGTGGATTAGCGATTGAAGTGCATTTAGTTTTTCCTCAGCTTCTTGCGCCGTCGGTGCCACGATTGGAACAATCCCCGGCATCACAAGAAGGTCCGCATCAGATCGACCAGAGTCCCCTGCGAACCCCTTGACCGATTTATAAAACGCTTTCGCATCTTCGATGCTTTGCTGCGCCGTAAAAATCAGTTCGCCATATTGGCCTGCGAACCTGGTACCAGTGGGCGAGCTACCTGCCTGTGCAATGACTGGATATCCTTGAGGCGATCGGGAAATATTTAAAGGGCCACGAGTTGCAAAGTATTTTCCACTGTGGTTCAAAAAGTTCACTTTATGTGGATCAAAGAATATTCCGACGTCACGCTGTTTGACGAATGCATCGTCCGCCCAACTGTCCCACAATCCTTCTACGACCTCGACAAATTCGGCTGCGCGTTCGTATCGTTCTTCGTGGGGTGGTAGCGCCCGCAGGTTGAAATTTTGTGCTTCAAACGGGTTAGCCGAGGTAACAATGTTCCAGCCGACCCGACCACAGCTCAGATGGTCTATCGATGCAAATACCCGCGCGAGATTATATGGCTCATTGAATGTAGTAGATGCTGTAGCCACCAAACCGATGTTTTTGGTTGTCATGGCCAAGGCTGCCAGCAAGGTCGTGGGCTCGAACCCAACAACTCGCCCGGATCGCGACATCGCTTCAACCGTTGATTCGCGCACACCGGCGGTATCAGCCATGAATACAAAATGTAGTGCGGCAGCCTCCGCTTTTGTTGTATAGGATTTATACCGCTCGATATTAGCGCCCGCATCGGAATGTGCGTTCATATGACGCCATCCAGCCTCATGATGGCCGCTAGGCCGCAGAAAGACACCTAATACCATTTGGTCTGTAAGCATAACGTTCTCCTTCAAAGGCGCACAGTGAATTGTACTTCTCGCGCGTGTCTTGTCTGCCCTATCACGAGAACTGAGGTCGCTCGGCGTTTCGAAAGACTTAACCTTTGGCACGTTCAAGCCGACGACGTTCGCTGGGTGGTGCTGTGCGATTGTGGGTATCGCCGCCAACCATACCGATTGAGGGCGTTCGGACCGTATGGGGTAATGCCCCTCTCTCGATATGCGGGTTCTCGAGCAGACCTCTGATATTTCGCTCTCATTCCGTCGCTCCCGCGTTCGCGACAGGAAGTTCGTGGGCAGCTTCTGCCGCCGTCGCGACGAAGGAGCATCAAAACTCGTGCCAATTCCGTGGAAGGAGCAGGCGAGAAATGTTCTGCAAACTAATCAATGACCTAGAACGGTATGACGTCGGCCATAGTCACCAGAGCATCAAGGAGAACCAAGCAAGACCATCGCGGCGCGGCGAAGAAAATCGCTTCAGTTGGCCGTTTTTTCACCAGCGACGTCCGGACCTAGCCTCTTGCGTCCGAAGCCGAACGCAAATGTCGCAAGTCAGACAAAATGGCGGCTGGGTCCAGTTGCGGGAACAAAAAAGTGGCGCAAGGCAACCGCTAATCCAATCCGGCATACAACTTGCTCGACGGATCCTAGCAGGGCAGATGGCGACGGCAAGCCCTAAGCGGTTCGTGAAGACACGCCCATGTGTGGCAGCCATTACAGGCGTTTTTGCCAAAAGAGATAGCGGAGATGAGACAACATGGGTAGGAGCATTCTGATGTGCGGGTATCATAATGGCATGCAACGCGCCCTACGCTCGCTTCTTACTTTGGCATCACTATTGCGAGATGGCTCGATAAGGCGCAGGGAGTTTTGTATTGTCGGCTTGTCCGAAGACAACAATATTTATTCTTATTACCCGCTCTCTTGTGACGTGCCTGTGTTAGCAGTGTTATATTTTGTCCGATCAGCAGTTTGTGGCCATTTCGATACCATTCTAAAGGTCCATTTCCTTAACATGTCAGTGTTCCGTGTCGCATCAATCCAAATCCCGGCTCCAAGGGAGCTGATGTACGTTGCCATCATTGTTTTCAGTGCGGCGGCCTCCATGTCGCTCGTTGGAGCACACCTATGACAAGTATCGCCCTTTCCCCAATCGGGGCGCTGTGGGGGATCGTCGGCGCCAAGACACACGGCACCGTGGAGATGGGGGCCGCGCTGAGACACCGCGGTTGCGACATGGCCATGGAGGAGGGACCAACCTTCTCCTTTGGCGCTCGACACTCCGCTGAGATCTCGCCTATTTCTGTCGATGACGATATCGCCGTTGTCTATTCCGGTTTCCCATTTGTCGTCGATGAAGAGACACGGATGCCGCGTTATCTTTCGGCAGAAGGTATCAGGACGGAATTCCTCAGATTCGGCGCCGATTTCTTCCGAGTTCTATGCGGTCACTACGCAATCGCAGTCTACTGCCAAACTCGTCACCGGTTGATCCTTGTTCGTGATGCGTTCGGTGTGCAGAGCCTTTCGTGGGCATCGTCGAATGAAAATTTTGCCTTTTCGACGGAGTATAAGGCACTGTTGTCACTGCCGTGGGTTGAACGAAACCTTGATCACGATGCCGCCTACCGCTTCGTTGATGACGGCTGGGCGCCAGCGGGGCGAACCTTTCTGCGGCAAATTTCCATGGTGCTGCCGGGATCAATTCTCATATGGCAGAATGGAAATCTTGAGACGATTCACCTGCGTGAAGATTTGTGCAAGACACGCCCACCGTTCAAACCGATTTCAGTTCCTCACGTAGAAAAGGCGGTTCGAGAGACGATCGGTTGGCAGGCGAATGATTTTTCACCGAGATATGGGGTGATGCTTAGTAGCGGCGTCGACTCTGCGGTAATAGCGGCGACCCTGAGGCGAATTCGCAGGGATTCTGAGATTCACACATTCACTGTCGGCTATGGTAACGACGATCCGGAGATTATTGGTGCGAGCGCGACGGCGAGCCTTCTTGGGACACGGCATCATGAAATCATAGTTCGACCCGACGCCCTCACAGCACTACTGAAGGAAACTATTATCGCTGTGGACAATCCTGGCGGTTACGAAGAGTTCCCATGCCTTTATGCTCTGCATCAGGAAGCGCGACAATTTGTGGACACCATATTCTCAGGCAATGCTGCTGACACGTTGTTTGCAGGCATGCCGTATCATCGGGATTTGCTTTCGACCGATGACGCAATCTATCGGCGGCTATGCAACGACCTCACTGTTCGCGACGAGCGCCTCGCTGCGCAGGAACTCTTGGCTGGTAGACATGGTCTCTCTTTTAGGATGCCCTATGCGGAACGAATTCTGATAGACTTGGCGCTTGATACCCCTGACTTTCAGAAACTCAGCCCTGAGAATGATAAGATTATCTTTCGTGAGGCGGCGCGGCAAATTCTGCCTGACGAAATCACCATGCGTCCCAAGCGGATTCAACACCTCCGCTATGACGACAGCATGTGGTCTTGGTTAGCCGAGCGGATTGAGTGGATTTGCTCGAGCTCCATTCTTCGGAAGCATGCCCTCGAAGAGCTTGAACGGACAGCAATCCTCCCGCCTCGTAATGTCGAACTTACGGAAGAGAGCTTCAAAACCGCTTGGAACGTAGTCGCGCTTGCGACGTGGGCGAGTATCTACCTGGATGACGGGGCGTACGGCACACTATCAACTTGATTCGACAACAATCAATATCGACTGGAGGCTATCCGTGACCGACTACTTTTCCTACTTAGGTCTACAACCTTCTCGAGAGGAACTTATCCAACGGTTTGGGCTTGAGCTGGATAAGTTAATGACGCTGGACTTAAACCTAACCGGGCGACCATCGTATCTCTATTCGCGTGAGCGGAATGGGTCAGGGGAAGCGAGTTCAACCGCTTTTGCACAGCTTCTCTTGAACTCTCTTGCCTCAAAGGATGTCGCCATTCTTGTGACCGGGTGGCCGGTTAGGTCTTCGATTGACGTTTCGATCGGCGAGGCCGATGGGCCGATCGGGGCAGCGGCCATTGCGCGTGCTCTTCACTTGACGACCGGCGCAGTCTCCCTTGCGATGGCTCCCGCGCCTTTGGCTGCACAAGTTGCAGCAGCATTTAGATCCGCAGGCGCCACGATCATCGATTTTGAGGCGTTCAAAAGGCTTTCAAACGGTAACGAAAGGCTCTTTGGCGTCGCGATCGTCGGGCTAGATATTGATCGCGATCTGTCGAACTATTTTGCTGAACTGTTGCAAAATATCAAGCCGAAGACGGTCATTGCGATTGAGCATTACGGCTTTTCGGCTGAGGGCAAGCCATATCATGCGACCGGTAAGGTTGTAGAACCAGGAATAGCGCTCACACATTCATTATTCGACCAGGCCATGGCCGAGGGCCTAATTTGTGGTTCGTGTGTCGACAATCCCAATGAGGCTGGAACCAGCCGTCTTCATGATGCTCGTGTTAAGCATCCACCCATGAGAAACGACTTCGCTAACCTTCTCGTAGGAAGCTCTGCCAATAGCGCAGCCTTTGCACTGTGTGCCGCGCTTGCAGGATTGTCCGCTACGCCCACAGCGGCTTTTCCCGGTAGTTTGGATGAAGCTGGGATCGCAGCAACGTTGACCCATGGAGCGATCGATCCTTTCAGCGGAACCGCGGATCCATCGTTCGGCGTCGATACGATTGAGAGCCCCTACCATGCGTGGACAGCAGATCTTATGGGGCGGCTCGCCAAAGGGTACTGCGTGGCGGCCGCAACGACGAGGCCCACTGTTTAAGGGGACAGGCCCGCAAAGGCTGGCCTGCTTCAAAACAATCGCCCACGGGCTCGTCCGGTTCTGTCGCAAACATTTCGGAAAGGTCATTTGCTGCATGACGCTTGCTCTTTTTTCGTAAGACCGTATGTCCGCTTCTGCCGGTGAGGTGGCTCGCCCTACACTGCGCGTCCGAGGGTTGCTCGGGCGGTCCGAGCCGATCTTCATCACAGGAGGACGAGCCGTGGCAGATTATAGGGAAGCATTTGTCGGAATCGATGTCGCTAAGCTGAGGAATGCCATCGCGATTGCGGAAGCCGGCCGGGAGGGAGAGGTTCGGTTCTTCGGCGAGGTCGACGCATCGGATACGAGTATGCGCCGCGTTATCCAACGGATCGCCGCCACGTTCGATCGCATCCACCTCTGCTACGAGGCGGGCCCAACCGGCTGGAGCAGCGGTTCGATTATCCTGCACATCAGATCGCGCTCCAGGAAATGGTCGAAGCGGTGCGCGTCTCGAAAGAGCGTGTGGAACGGCTTGAGCGCGTGATCGAAGAGTTCATCCCGAACTGGTCGCTGGCGCCGATCGTGCGAGCGCTCCAGACATTGCGTGGGGTCGATCTGATCGTCGCCGTGACGTTCGCCACCGAGGTCGGCGACGTAAGCCGTTTTGAGAGCCCTCGCCAGCTCATGGGCTATCTCGGCCTCGTTCCCGGCGAGCGATCGACTGGAGAGACAATCAGGCGTGGCGGCATTACCAAGGCAGGCAATGGCCGCGTTCGCCACATGCTGGTCGAGAGCGCCTGGACCTGATCGACATCCACCGCGGATCGGCAAGGCGAAGCTGTACCGGTTGGAGCAGGCACCGCCGAAAGTCCGTGAGATCGCATGGAAGGCTCAGGCCCGCCTGACGACCCGCTATCGAAAGCTGGTTGCGCGAGGCAAGCGAACGACGGTGGTCTGCACGGCGATCGCCCGCGAACTAGTCGGCTTCATGTGGGCCGTCGCCAGGGAGGCACGCTCCACCTGATCGCTCGCCGCGGCAGTGTACACCTCGCGCATGGGCGGAGGCGGGACCACGGCAGGGGAATGCCCGTCACACGCTTTGTGGCCGGCAAATTGACTGACGCCCGCAGTAAGATAGGAACAGCCCCGGACGCACAATCGGGAATGCGGTAGCCAACCCGCGCATCAGAGCTTGATCACCGACGTCCTTCAGTTCCGCCTCCACCCATGCGCGATCATCAGAATGAGCAGCCGTTCCTTGGATCGGGCGACCTCATGCGTCCCAAACCTTGACAGCGGACATCAGAGCGGTGTTTCCGGACCACCTTTCGGGAGTGGTCGCGATCTGTGAGGTTGCCGATCCTGTATTGGGATCGGAGATCGGCTTGTGTCTGGACTTGACCTTACGCTTGACCCGGAGCGGCAGCTTCGGCGTTTCGAGGTGATCAACGGTGCCGGCGGTCGGCGTCACTGGTCGGTGGATGACAAGGCGCGGATCATCGCGGAGACGCTGGAGCCGAACGCAGTCATTTCCGAGGTAGCCCGTCGGTATGGCCTTAGGCCGCAGCAGGTCTTCGCCTGGCGCCGCGAAGCGCGCAAACAGGCCACTTCGCCTGCCTTTGTGCCGGCGGTTTTGGCGGCGGCGGAACCTGTAGCCAGCCGTTCACCGAAGCAGCGGAAACGGCAAGCCACCCGAGGTGCCGGCATGATCGAGCTTGAGATCGACGGCATCTCGATGCGCGTCGGCCGGGGCGCCGATACCAAGACGGTGGCCGCAGTGATCCGCGCGCGGAAGGCGACGTCGTGATCGGGCCGACGGGTGCGGTCAAGGTCATGGTGGCGACGAAGCCGGTGGACTTCCGCAAGGGTGCGGAGGGATTGGCCGCACTTGTGCGCGAGACCATGGGCGCTGACCCGTTCTTATGCGTCGGGCGAGATTATGTGGCGGAGCCGCCCTGACCCCTTTCGGGCCGGCCAAACCCAGCTTGCCTCCGC
>NZ_JBVVQJ010000034.1:0-73038 GCF_055811475.1 Mesorhizobium sp. WSM4829
CATTGCCGAGACCCGGCATGGCCTTGGCGGCAACGCATCATGGATGGCCGGCGGCATGCTGGCGCCCTGGTGCGAGCGCGAAAGCGCCGAGCAGCCGGTGCTGGATCTCGGACGCGATGCCGCCGACTGGTGGGATGCGGTCCTGCCGGATCACGTCACGCGGGCCGGAACGCTCGTTTTGGCAATGCCGCGGGATGCGGGCGAACTCGACCGGTTTGCAAGCCGCACGTCGGGTCATCGGCGGGTCGACGAAGACGAAATCGCGCTCCTGGAACCCGATCTCGCCGGCCGCTTCCGTCGCGGGCTGTTCTTCCCGGGCGAAGCCCATCTCGACCCACGCCGAGCAATGGCGGCGCTGCATGAAAAACTCGCCGCAAGCGGCGTCGAGTTCCGCTTCGGAATGGACGCCCGGCACATGACGGGATTCGACCGCGAGATCGACTGCATAGGAATGGCGTCCGGCGATGAAAGGCTTCGCGGCGTTCGCGGCGAGATGCTGGTCCTGCGTACACCGGACATCTCGCTGTCGCGCCCGGTCAGGCTGCTGCACCCGCGTTTGCCGCTCTATCTGGCGCCGCGCGCCGACCACCATTTCATGGCGGGTGCAACGATGGTCGAGAGCCTGTCCACGGAGCCGGTCACGGTACGGGCGATGATGGAACTCCTGAACGCCGCCTATTCGGTTCATCCCGCCTTTGGCGAGGCCGCGATCGTTGAGACGGGCGTCGGCATTCGCCCGGCGTTTTCCGACAACCTGCCGCGCGTCGAAGCGCATGGCAGGACCGTCGCGATCAACGGGCTCTACCGCCATGGTTTCCTTCTGGCCCCCGCCATGGCGCGTCGGGCGGCCGACCTTGTTTTCGATTCTGACAAACCGGTGGAACTTGCCTGATGAAACTGACGGTCAACGGCGAAGCGCATGAGATCACCGCCGCCACCCTGGCGGAGCTTCTCGCGGCGCTCGACTACGAAGGCAACTGGCTTGCAACGGCCGTGAACAGCGAGCTTGTGCACGCGACTGAGCGGGCGCTGTTCCAGCTGAAGGACGGCGACCGGATCGAAATCCTCTCACCCATGCAAGGAGGTTAGTGACGTGATCGAGCTTTACGGAACCAAGCTTCCGTCGCGCCTGCTTCTCGGCACCGCACAGTACCCCTCGCCCGCCATTCTTGCCGATGCGGTCAAGGCATCCTGCGCGTCCGCGGTGACCGTCTCATTGCGCCGCGAAATGGCCGGCGGCAAGGGTGGCGAGAAATTCTGGTCGCTTATCCAATCGCTGCGGCTGCATGTCCTACCCAACACCGCCGGTTGTCACTCCGTCAAGGAAGCCGTCACGACCGCAAATATGGCGCGCGAGGTCTTCGGCACGAACTGGATCAAGCTCGAGGTGATCGGCAATCATGACACGCTGCAGCCTGACGTCTTCAGCTTGGTCGAGGCCGCGCGAATCTTGTGCGACGACGGCTTTGCTGTATTTCCTTACACGACGGACGATCTCGTCGTCGCCGAGCGATTGCTGGAAGCCGGATGCAGGGTGCTCATGCCCTGGTGCGCGCCGATCGGTTCTGCGCTTGGACCGGTAAATATCACCGCGCTCCGCTCGATGCGCGGCCATTTCCGGGATGTCCCGCTGATCGTGGATGCGGGCCTCGGCCGCCCATCCCACGCGGCTCTCGTGATGGAACTCGGCTTCGACGCGGTGCTGCTCAACACGGCAGTGGCCAAGGCCGCCGATCCGATCGGCATGGCGCGCGCGTTCGGCAAGGCGGTCGATGCCGGCCGTGAGGCCTATCGCTCGGGCCTGCTCGAGCCACGCGACCTCGCCGTCCCATCGACGCCGACAATCGGCCGGGCAGTCTTTCAATGAAACTCGATCCTTTTTATCTGATCGTCGACAGCGCCGCCTGGATTGAAAGGCTGGCGCCGCTCGGCGTCAGGCTGATGCAGCTTCGCGTCAAGAACCTCGACGAGGCTGCGTTGCGCGCCGAGATCCGCAAGGCGAAGGCCTTGTGCGCCCGATACAAATGCCAGCTCATCATCAATGACTTCTGGCGGCTGGCGATCGAGGAGGACTGCGATTTCATTCATCTCGGACAGGAAGATCTGCAAGCGGCGGACCTTGCCCGGATAAGGGCTGCGGGTCTCCGTCTCGGCCTCAGCACGCACGACCATCTCGAACTCGAAACAGCCCTTGCCGCCAGACCGGACTATATCGCGCTCGGCCCTGTCTATCCGACCATCCTGAAACAGATGAAATGGGCGCCGCAGGGGCTCGAACGGCTTGGCGAATGGAAGCGCCGGATCGCGCCGACACCTCTGGTCGCGATTGGCGGCCTCAATCCCGACCGGATCGAAGGCGTCTTCGGTGCCGGTGCGGACAGCGCCGCGGTAGTGACCGACATCACATTGGATGCCGATCCGGAAGCGCGAACGCGCGAGTGGATTGAAAAGACGGGCCGATGGCGTTGAGGCGCGAACCGCATGTGCTTGTCGTTGGCGGCTCGGACTCCAGCGGCGGCGCCGGCATAGCCCGTGACATTGAGACGATCTCCGCCCTCGACTTGCGCACCTGCCTTGCAGTTACCACCGTGACGGTGCAGACGCATGAAGCCGTCACGGAAATCCACAATTTGCGACCCGGTCTGGTGGCCGATCAAATGCGTACCGCGCTGCAAGCCAACGCGGTAGGGGCGATCAAAATCGGCATGCTCGCGACGGAGCAAACCGTCGCTGCCGTCGCGGATGTGCTGCGCCAAAACCCACAGATACCGGCAGTCATCGACCCGGTGCTGGTCTCTTCTTCGGATTGGCCGCTTCTGGACACAGGCGCTATCGGCGTCCTGAAGCATGAACTCATCCCGCTTTGCCGTCTCGTCACACCCAACCTCATCGAACTGGCTGTCCTTGCCGGCTCAGACCTGGCCATCGACGAGGACGGCGTATTGCAACAAGGTCAGAAATTGCTCACCGCCGGATTGCAGGCCCTGCTGATCAAGGGCGGCCACGCCGCGGGGTGTCGATCGACGGACATCCTGCTGCGCGCCGATCAAGAGCCCATCCGCTTCGATGCGCCGCGTCTTGGCGGATCGATGCGCGGGACGGGTTGCGCGCTGGCCAGCGCCATCGCCGCGCACCTGGCAAACGGAAGCCTCCTTGAAGACGGCGTGCGCAAAAGCAAGCTGTTGGTTTTCGAGAAGCTTCGGAAATCGATCTCTCGGGATTGAGGCGGTTGAGCTTGGCGGGGGCTTTTCTGGGCAGCAAGCTGGCGGCCGGTTCTTCGCCTCCCTTCGGAGAGTCTCTCAGACAGCACGCGAAGTAAATCGCCATGTCGGCTCTTGTCTCAAGCGATGTCGTCGCGAATGCAGGCCTTCAGATGGTCGTCGGACGTTGTTGCCCGCAACGGCGGGACGATTCCGGCGCAAGCATCGAGGGCATCCGGGCAACGGGTTCGGAAAACACACCCGGTCGGCGGATTTGCCGGGCTTGGAATGTCGCCCTTCAGCACCTGCCGGCCTTGCCTGGCCAGCGGGTCGAGCGACGGAATGGCCGAGAGCAGCGCGCGCGTATAGGGATGCTGCGGCCGGGCATAGAGCGCGGCAGCAGGCGCAACTTCCATGATGCGGCCGAGGTAGAGAACGATCACCGTGTCGCAGATATATTCGACGACGGCCAGGTCATGCGAAATGAACAGCATGGTCAGGCCGAGCCGGACCTGCAGGTCGCGCAAAAGATTGATGATCTGCGCCTGAATGGAGACATCGAGGGCAGAGACCGGCTCGTCGGCGACGATGAATTCGGGTTCGAGCGTAAGCGCCCGGGCGATACCGATGCGCTGGCGCTGCCCGCCCGAAAATTCGTGGGCGTAGCGATCATAGGCATCGGCCGGCAGTTCGACCGCAGCAAGCGCCTTCTCAGCCTTCTCCCGCCGCTCGCGCCTGCTGCCGATGCCCTGAATATCGAGGCCTTCGGTCAGGATCTGACCGATGGTCATGCGCGGCGACAGGCTGGCGAACGGATCCTGGAAAATATACTGCATCTTGCGGCGCTGGCGGGCCAGCGGCCCGGCGCTCAGCTTGGTGATATCGACGCCGTCAAACCTTATTTCGCCGGACGTCGGCTCGATGAGACGCAGCACCGAGCGGCCGATCGTGGTCTTGCCCGACCCGGATTCGCCGACGAGGCCGACCACCTGGCCGCGCGCGATGTCGAAGGAAATATCGTCCAGCGCCCTGACGACGGGACCGCGCGCGAACGCCGTCGGCGCAAAATGCTTGGTCAGGTTCCTGACTGAAAGGAAGGGAGCGTCCACTGTCAGAGATCCTCCCAGCGCAAACAGCGGCTTTGCTGGGTCGACGTCGCCGCGAACAATGGCGGTACAGCAGTGCGGCAGGCATCGACAGCCAGGGCGCAACGCGGCGCGAAAGAGCAGCCCTTGGGCAGCAAGGCAAGCGATGGAACATTGCCGGCGATGGTCGGCAGCGGTGTTCCTGCTGCCTTGAGCGTGGTGGCTTGGCCAAGCCGCGGCACCGAACGCATCAGCCCGGCGGTGTAGGGATGACGCGGACGGTTGAACACCTCGCTCACCGGACCCGATTCCACGATGCGCCCGGCATACATCACCGCGACCCGGTCGGCGATCTCGGCAACGACGCCGAGATTGTGCGTGACGAATAGAATGCCCATGCCGCGTTGCGCCTGCAGCGCGGCCAGCAGGTCGAGAATCTGGGCCTGGATGGTGACGTCGAGGGCGGTGGTCGGCTCGTCGGCGATCAACAAGGTCGGATCGCATGACAAGGCCATGGCGATGGTGGCGCGCTGGCGCATCCCTCCCGACAGCTCATGCGGGTATTGCCGCGCCCGCCGATCAGGGTCGGGAATTCCGACCTGAGCCAGCAGCCGCACGGCATCAGTGGCCGCATCACGGTGCGATCTGCCGAGATGGATGCGGATCGGCTCGGCGATCTGTTCGCCGATGCTGTAGACCGGATTGAGGCTGGTCATCGGCTCCTGGAACACCATGCCGATGTCGTTGCCGCGCACCTTGCGCAGCGACTCGGGATCGAGGCCGGTCAGTTCGGTGACCGTGCCGTCCCTGCGCCGCAGCGCGATCGAGCCCTCGGCAATGCGTCCGACCTTCTTCGGCAGCAGGCCGATGATCGACAGGCTGGTGACCGACTTGCCCGATCCCGACTCGCCGACCAGCGCAACCGTCTCGCCCGAACCTATCACCAGGTCGACGTCCTGCACGGCGGCGATGTCGCGTCCGGCGATACGGAACACCGCTCGCAGACCGGAAATCGAGAGGATCGGAGCGTCCACGGTCAGCGCAGCAAGCCGACGTCGCGAAGGATGATGTCGACCTTTGCGGCTTCCTCGTCGTTCAGGCTGCGTTGCGGCCGCGCCATGGTGTCGGAGGCGATGATGCCGAGGCTCCTCATCGCGGTCTTGAAGGCACCGACCCCGGCCGAGCCGGCGCTCGTCCTGCCGAGCGAGATCCAGACGATCTCGAACAGCTTCAACAGCCGCTCCTGCTCCAGGCGGGCCTCGGCGTGCCGACCCGCCTGCATCAGGTTCCACAGCCTGACGTAGCCGTGCGGGTCGACATTGGCGAGGCCCGGCACGACCCCATGCGCGCCCATGGCAAGCACGCTGTCGACCAGGATCTCGGACCCGGTCATGCCGAAAAAATTCGGGTCGTTGGCCATGTCCTTGAGCACATAACGCAGATTGCCGTCGTCACCGCTGGAATCCTTGATGCCGGCGATAACGCCCTCGCTGGCAAGGCCGACGGTGGTCTGGCGCTCCAGCTTGACATGGACGCAGACCGGGATGTCGTAGGCGATGATCGGGATGTCGACTGCGTCCTTGATGTAGCGGAAGTGATCGCCGATCTCGGGCTGGCTGGTGCGGGCATAGAACGGCGCGGTGACCACGACGGCGTCAGCGCCGGCCGACCTGGCTGTTAGGGCGTGGTTGATGACGCGATCGGTTGTCGGGTCGATGACCCCGGCGAAGATCGGAACGCGGCCATTGTTGACCTTGACCGCGTGCTCGATGATGGCCCGGCGGCCGGCCTCGTCATGGAAGACCACCTCGCTGGTCGAGCCGAGCACGAACAGGCCGTGAACGCCGCCGTCGAGCAGGTTTTCGATGGTCCGCGTGAACGACGCAAAATCGACACTGAGATCGGAATGGAGTGGGGTGACGACGGGTGGCACGACACCGGTAAACAGGGGCATTTTTTCAAAAACCTTCAGGTCAGTTGAGATCGGAACGAGGGTCGAATGCATCGCGCAGGCCATCGCCGATGAAGTTGATGGCCAGCACGGTGAGCACGAGTACGGCGCCGGGAAACATCCATTGCCAGGGGTATTGCTCGAGCACCACGGTGGAGCGGGCGAGATTGAGCATGTTGCCCCAACTGGCTTCGGGCGGTGCGATGCCGAGGCCGAGGAAGGAAAGGCCGGCTTCGAGCAGAATGGCATTGGCGATCTGCAGCGTGGCGTAGACGACAAGAATGTCGATGCAGTTCGGCAGGCCGTGGCGGAACAGGAGATGCGGCAGCCCCGCCCCCATGCCACGGGCGGCGACGACGAAGTCACGCTCGCGCAGCTCGAGCAGCCGGGCGCGCACCATGCGCGACAGCACCGGCCAGGAGAGCAGCGAGATCACCAGGATGGTCGGCGCGATGCCGGTGCCGGCGATCGAAGCGAGCACGAGCAGGAAGATCACCGGCGGCAGCGTCATTGCGAGGTCGACGAAGCGCATCACCGTGCCGTCGACAAGGCGCCCGCCGAAGCTGGCGACAGCGCCGACCAGGAAGCCGATGACGATCGAGATTGCGACCGAGCAGACGGCGACCAGCAGCGAGATCCGTCCGCCTTGCAGCAGCCGGGCCATGACGTCGCGGCCGACGCCGTCGCTGCCGAGCCAATGAACGGCGGACGGCCCCTTGTTGATCGCCCTGAGATCGATGGCGTTGGGGCTGAACGGCCACCACAGGGAATAGGTCGAGACCGCCAGCAGAATGGGGACGACGATAAGCAGACCGGCGCGCGCCGCACGATTTTCAAAGAACCGGCCGAGCGCGCGGCGAAGCGGTCCCTTGGTTTGCGGCCCGGCTGTCGGGTCGATTGTCGGAGCTGGTGCGGTGATCGTCATCACGACACCTGGATGCGCGGGTCGACGACGGCATAGACGATATCGGTCAGGAGATTGACCAGAATGACGCAGATGCCGATTACCAGAGTGGCGCCCATGATCACCGGGTAGTCCCTTGTGCCGACGGCGTTGACCAGCAGCAGGCCCATGCCCGGCCAGTTGAACACGCTTTCGAGGAAGATGGCGCCGCCGATCGCTATGCCGACCGTCGACCCGATCAGGGTGATGACCGGTAAAAGCGCATTGCGGGTTGCATGCTTGATGATCACCCAGAATTCGCGCACGCCCTTGGCACGTGCGGTCCGCACATAGTCCTGGTTGAGCACTTCCAGCAGCGACGCGCGCATGTAGCGCATGATCAGCGCGGCGTGTCCGATGGACAGCAGGCAGGCGGGCAGGACCAGGTGCGCGAGCACGTCCGCTATGGAAAAAGGCGCGCCGGCGGTCTGCATGCCGCCTGATGGTGCCCAGCGCAGCAGCACCGAGAAAAAGTACAGTCCCAGAAGTGCCGTCAGAAACGCCGGGCTGGAGATGCCGACGAAGGAAACCACCGACAGCGCGATGTCGGGCAGCGTGTTACGGCGGACGGCGCTGAAGATGCCGGCGGAAATGCCGAGCACGATGGCGATGGCCAGGCCGGTGCCCATCAACAGCGCGGTCGGGCCGATGCGCTCCATGACCAGCGGCAGCACGCCAACGCCGCTGCGCTGGATCGAATAGCCGAAGTCGCCGCCGAGCGCAGCGCGAAGCCAGGCGAGGTATTGCACGGGAAGCGGCTGGTCGAGCCCAAGCCGGTCGCGCAGGACTTCGAGGTCGGAAGCCGACATCGGGCTGGACGGATTGATATAGGCATCGATCGGATCGCCGGGCGCCAGCCGCAGCAGGATGAAGATGAGGACGCTCAGGGCGACCAGCATCAACAGTCCTGTAGCGCTGCGGCGGGCAATGAAACTCAGCATTGGCTGTCCGTGGCGATGGTGAGCGGACCGGCATCGTGCCAGCCCGTATCATTGGCGGGCCGGAATGGCCCGCCAGCCGTTTTACTGGATGTCCCAGCGTTCCGGGTGAGCCGCATAAGGACCGCCGCCCGGCGCCGGCGTCCAGACAAAGTCACGCAGCTTGTTGGAGGCTACGCCATAGCGGTTGGCCACCCATAATGTCGCCCAGGGCAGATCCTTGTTCATCACCTTGCAGACTTGCTGCCAGGATTGATCGATCTTGGCCGGATCGGTCTGGGCGAGCGCAGCGTCCAACGCGGCGCTGAGATCATCGAACTCGATGCGCATGGTGTTGAAGCCTGCCGGCGGAATCTGGGACTTGTTGAGACCCGGGCTGATGCCGGCCGGATTGGGACCGTTCTGCAGGCCGGCATAGACCATCGCAAACGCGTTCCAGTCCGGCGTGCCTTCCTTGTAGACGATGCCGTTATAAGTCGGCGTATCGACGACGCGCGGCACCACATTGATCCCGACCTCGGCCAGCATCGACTGGATGGCAGCCATCACGTTGGCGGCTTGCGGCGAGCCGTAATAAGTCAGCAAGGTGATCGGCTTGTCGCCGTTGATCTTATCCCAGCCCGCCTCGGCAAGCAGAGCCTTGGCCTTGGCCGGATCATAGGCATAGGGTTCGAGACCTTCGGGAAGCAGGTGCGGCGCGACGTAGCCGCAATTGGCCGGTTTGGCCGCGCCGCCATAGAGGCTCTCGATGATGGCATTGCGATCGATCGCGTACATGATCGCCTGGCGCACGCGAACATCCTTAAAGAGCTCGACCTTCTGGTTGAGGCCGATGTAGTTGACCACATAGGAGGCGCCCTCGATCACCTTGAAATTGCTGTCGCTCTTGAAGGTTACCGCGTCGTCGGGCTCGACATAGGTGAACTGGATTTCGCCGGCGCGCAGCGCCGCAACGGCCGCCGCCGGGCTCTCGAAATACCTGTTGATAAGCACGTCGACCTTCGGCTTGCCGCCGCGATAGTCATCATCCGCGGCCAGTTCGACATATTGATCGCTGACATAGCGCTTGAACTTGAAGGGGCCGGTGCCGACCGGCGTCGTGGACCACCAGGTGCTCGTGGCCAGCGTTTCCGGCGGCATCGCGGCCAGGGCATGCTCCGGCAGGATCATCACCTGCGAGAGAATCGACAGGAAGGAGCCGTTGGGCTTCGACAATTTGACGACCACGGTGCGATCGTCCGGCGCGTCGACCGACGCGATGTCGCCAAGGCGCGCGGCAAACAGGCTGCCGGAGGCCTTGTTCCTGGCGAGCTCAAGCGTGAACTTGACGTCCTTGGATGTGAACGGCTTGCCGTCGTGCCAGCTCTCCTGGGCAAGGTTGAACGTGTAGGTCAGCTTGTCGTCGCTGACCTTGTAGTCCTTGGCCAGATCGCCTTCGAGTTCGGTCAGTTCGGCGTTGTAGATGACCAGCGGTTCAAAATAGGTGCTGAGCCAGGTAAAGCCGCCGGTCGCAGCCAACGGATTGAAGTTCTTGGGAAAGCCGCCGGGGCCGACATCGAAGCCTCCGGTGATGGTCTTGGCGCCCTGTGCCTGGACGCTGGTGGCAAGGCTAATGCCGCCGAGCAGCAGCCCGGTGATGGCCAGATGACGAGCTATAGTTCTGATGCGCATGGTTTCCTCCCTTGGCATTGTCAGGTAGTTCGGCGTTGGGTCAGGTAATCCGGTTTTTGGCGATCACTTGCTGAATACCCCTGTAGTGGTCGTCGAGGCGCTCGCGCGCCCGGTCGACGTCCTTGGCGGCGACCGCCTCGACGATCTCGTGATGGTCGCGCCAGGTCGCCAGCGGCGTCGGATTGTCGAGGCTGGTGAAATTCGAGGCCTTGTTGAACGCCACCCAGAAGATGTCGATCAGCGCGCTCAACATGTGATTGTTCTGGCAGCGGAACAGCAACTGATGGAATTGTTGGTCCTCTTCGGCAAAGCTCTCCTGCCGCTCGGCGCGCCGCCGCATGCTTTCGGTCAGCTGGCGCAGCGCGGCGATGTCTTCGGCGCTGATCATCTCGATGGTTTTTGCGATCAGGCCGGTTTCAAGGACACGGCGGATCTCGCGCAGTTCCTCGACGTCGCGCAGCGAATCCTGCAGGCCGTATGCCAGATTATCCAGCAACGGCTTGAACGAGAATTCCTTGACGAACACGCCGATGCCGCGACGCGTCTCCAGAATGCCGATCGACTCCAGCGCCTTGATCGCTTCGCGCACCGAGTTGCGGCCGACGCCGAGCCGCTGCGCCAGGAAGGTCTCCGGAGGCAAGGGGTCGCCCGCCTTGAGCTGGTTGCTCTGGATATATTTCCTGAGGCTTTCCTGCACGCTGACGTGAAGCAGCGGCGGTCGGGTCAGCGGTTCGATCGATTTTTGTTCCGGGCTCAACTTGGTTTCCGAACTCGATTTGGGTTCCGGCATTTTGCTCCCAGCGCCGCTGCAATTGCGGCCAATGGCGCGTCGCGAAGCGGTCGATGCTTGTAGCATAGCGACTTGTAGGATATCCTGCAAGCAAGAGGTTACATCGCTGAATGAAGATCGTCCTGGCCGGCTCAAGCCATTGGCACGCCGAAATGCATCTCGACGCTGCACGTTTTTGCGGCGCGGAGATTGCCGGCATCTGGGATGAGGACGCGCAGCATGCGTGCGCCTTCGCGACGCGCCAGCATTTGCCGTTCATCGCCGATTTTGCGAAAATCCTCTCCGGCCCGCCGGAAGCGATCCTGCTGATGGGGCACCCTTCGACGGTGCCGGCGCGGGCCCGTACCGTGATCGAAGCCGGCATACCGCTGATCCTGGAAAAGCCGGCGGCCAGCAGCACCGCAGCGTTGGCCGCGCTCAGCGAGTTGGCGAGGCAGCACCAGGCCTTTGTCAGCGTTCCCCTGCCCAACCGCTTTGGGCCGGCCGCCACTGCCTTTGAACGGCTGCGCAGCCAAGGCCGCGCCGGTGCGGTCGCGCATTGCCAGTTCCGGCTGGTCAATGGCCCGCCGCAGCGCTATGCGGCCGACGGCGTCGCCTGGTTGGTGGATCCGGCGATCGGTGGCGGCGGCGCACTGAGGAACCTCGGCATACACGGCGTCAACGCCGCGCTCGGCCTGGCAACCGGCGAGCTCAGGCTAAAAACCGTCTCGATCGAGAACCGCATTCACCGCGCCGCGGTCGAGGACCATGCGCTGCTTGTGCTGGAAGACGCTGCCGGAGCGTTGTTCGTCGTCGAGGCCGGATACACTTTTGCTTCGATGCGCCCCGGCGGCGATTTCGAATGGCGTATCGTCAGTGAGAATGCGACCCTCATCGACTATGGCGAGCGCGCCTTCTGTGCGACGCTCGACGATGGCGCTATCATCGAATTGCCGATCGAATTGCCGGTGACGCGCTACCGCCTGTGCATGAGCGACGCGCTCGACCGGCTGGCTCGAAAAGCGCCGCCGGCGACTTCGATCGATGACTATGTTGCGGCGATGTCGCTGATCGACGCCGCTTATGAAAAGGCAGGACGATGATTGGAATAGGCATTATCGGAGCGGGCGATTTCGGCGCCGCCCATGCAAGGGCAGTCAAGCAGGTGCAGGGCCTGCATCTCGTCGCATCGTGCCGCGGGAATAACGATGCCCTGGCCGCCTTCACCAGCGAACATGGTGGTCGCGGCTATACCGACTGGCGCAAGCTGCTCGACGACAAGGATGTCGACGCTGTTCTCATCGCCAGCCCTCACCATCTCCATGCCGAAATGGCCATCGGCGCGGCGAACGCCGGCAAGCACGTCATGTTGGAAAAACCGATGGCGCCGACGGCGGCGGCCTGCGATGCGATCAACGCCGCCGTGGCCGCCGCTGGCGTCAAGCTGATGGTCGCCCATCTCATGCATTTCGCGCTGCCTTGCATGGCGGCCAGGCAAATGGTTGAGCAAGGAACGCTCGGCCGGCCGCTCGTCGGGTCGAGCTGGATCATCAAGCTGTGGATGGAGCACAATCGCCGCGACTGGCATCTGCGCAAGGCCACCGGCGGCGGCATGCTGTTGACGGCCGGCATCCATGCGCTCGACCGCCTGGTCTGGCTCATGGATGACGACGTCGTGTCGGTGAGCGCCATGCTTGGCGCCATGTCCCATGACCAGGAAGCCGACGACACTGCCCTGCTCGGACTGCGCTTCGCCGGCGGCGGGCTCGGCCAAGTGCAGAGCGTCGGCTATCGCAATGGCGCGGCCGGCTACGCCATGGACCTGGTCTGCGAGCAGGCAACGCTGCGCATCGACATGGGCCGCGGCACGATGCTTGGCCGCGACACGGCCTGGACCGACCTGCCCGGCTCATTCGAGCCGAACTGGATGCATGCTGCACTGGTGCGCGAATGGAGCGCGATGCGCGATGCCATTGCCGACGACAAGCCGGTGCCGGTCGACGGTGCCTATGGCCGCAAGATCATCGCCATCATCGAGGCCGCCTTTGCGTCGAACGAAACGCGCCGCGAGCACGAGATCGCCGATGCGCCCTGAGTTCGACGACCACCTGAGCCACTTGCCCGCAGACGCGCCGCGCGGCGTCTGGGGGGCGGTGATGCTGGCCATCGACGATCGCGGGGCAATCGACTGGGAAGCGACGGAGGAAACGATCGCGCGGCTCTGCGCATCAGGCGTCGACGGCATCTATTCCAACGGCACGGCCTGCGAATTCCACTGCCAGACCGAGCCCGAGTTCGACCGGCTTTGCGCGCTGGTGGCCGCGATTGGCGGCCGCGCGCGCCTGCCCTTCCAGATCGGCATCTGCCAGTCCAATCCGCGCGTCGCGCGCGAGCGGCTGATGCGGGTGTCGGCGCTTCGCCCGGCGGCGGTGCAATTCACCTTGCCCGACTGGTGGCCGCCCAGCGACGGCGAGGTCATGCGCTTCGTCGGCGGCCTGTGCGAGACCGCGCCCGACATGCCGCTGGTGCTCTACAATCCACCGCATGCCAAGCGCCGCCTGACGCTCGAAGCCATCGCCAGGCTGCGTGCAGCGGTGCCGTCGCTGGTCGGCGCCAAGCTGCCGGGCGGCGACCCCGGCTGGTACGCCGACATGCGCCGCGAACTGCCGGGATTTTCGGTCTTCGTGCCCGGCCATGCGCTGGCGACCGGATTTGCCCAGGGAGCGCATGGCAGCTACTCCAACGTCGCCTGCCTTAACCCCAAGGGCGCGGTAATGTGGTGGCAGACGATCCGCACCGACGCGGCGGCCGCTGCCGAGGTCGAGACGCGCATCCAGGCCTTTCTCGCCACCCACGTACTGCCTTTTCGCGCTCGCTATGACGTCAGCGATGCGGCGCTCGACAAAGCGATGGCCGCGGCCGGCGGCTGGGCGCCGCTTGGCCCGCGACTGCTCTGGCCTTACAACTCGGTCCCCGACGAGGCGATCGCGACGCTGGCCCAAGCCGCACGAACGGCCTTTCCCGCATGGTGGCAGTGAGGGTCGTTAGTCGCGCGCCCTGCCCCGCTGATCCAAAGGAACAACCATGGCCTGTTCGGGATTTGACGCCTGACGCACTCGTGGTCATGCTGGACCGATGACAAGAGGTGTACTGCTGGACCTCGCAGGCGTCATCTATGATGGCGAGACCGCCATACCAGGCGGGATCGACGCCGTCGCGCGTTTGCGCCAGGCCGGCTTGGCCATACGCTTCATAAGCAATACCACGCGCTCGTCGAAACAGAGCGTTCTCGAACGTCTGCAGGCGATGGGGCTCGTCGTTACCAAGGCAGATGTTTTCACCCCGGCGCACGCTGCACGCGAATGGCTGCTTCGCAATGGCCGTGCGCCATATTTGCTGATTCACCCCGGCCTTGCGCCGGACTTTTGCGAACTGCCGGATCGCGACAAGCGCGCCGTCATCGTCGGCGATGCCGGAGACGCCTTCACCTATGCGGCATTGAATGACGCGTTCCGCGAGCTGAGCGCCGGGGCCGAATTGCTGGCCCTTGCTACCAACCGGACGTTTCGGGATGCCGACGGCGAGCTCAGCCTCGATGCAGGGCCATTCGTCGCGGCATTGGAATTTGCCTCGCTGAAACGCGCAACCGTTCTCGGCAAGCCCTCGCCGGCATTCTTTCTCTCGGCGCTGGCAAGCATGGACTGTCCGCCAGACCAGGCGATCATGGTCGGCGACGACGCCGAGGCCGACATAGCTGGCGCGCTGCGCGCCCGACTGTCGGGCGCATTGCTGGTGCGGACAGGCAAATACCGGCACGGCGACGAGAAACGGTTCGATCTGCCCCCGACCGCAACCGTCGCCGACCTCGCGGCGGCGACCGACTGGATTCTTGCGCGCCGGGACTGAACCGGCCGCACAGCGTGCGCTTCGCTCGAGATATCCGGGCTAGGTCGTCTGGCGCTCCATTTCCACCTCGGCCCCCAGACTTTCGATGTCGCGGAAGATCGAAGCGACAGCCAGCGTGCGCCCTTCGCGCTTGAAGCGGAGCAGGCAATCCCTGGCAACGATGTCGCCATGGATCGCGATCTCGTCCCATTGCACGGCATGGCCGACATAGTTGATGGGAACATCGTAGTGCTGGCTCCAGAAGAACGGCACGGCGACGAATTTCTGGCGATGGCCGAGCATGTTGAGGGCCGCGGTTTGCCCCTGCCGCTCGGCAACCACCCAATGCTCGACCCGAATGTTCTCGCCACTGTGAGGATCCGGCCACCGCGCAATGTCGCCGGCCGCGAAGATGCCTGGTGCGCTCGTCTCCAAAAAGGCGTTTACGACGACACCGCGGTCAAGGGTGAGCCCCGCCGTTTCGGCAAGCCCTGTCCGCGGTCGCACGCCGATGCCGGCGACGACGAGATCCGCCGCCAAAATATCGCCACCGCTGAGTTTCACCTCGCTGGCGTCGATGCTGCTCGCAGTGTCCTCGAGATGGAATACGACACCATTCTCCTCATGCAGGGCGCGGATGAAGTCGGCCATTTGCGGACCCATGATCCGTTCCATGGGCCGTTTTTCCGGCGCCACGACATGAACTTCAATCGAGCGCGAGCGCAGCGCCGCGGCAACCTCCAGGCCAATGAAACTGGCGCCAAGCACGACGGCGCGGCGCGCAGTCGTGGCTCGCTCGATGATCGCCTTGCAGTCTGCGAACGAGCGCAGCGTGTGAACATGTGGCTGGTCGGTGCCTTGTATGGTCAGGCGAACCGGTTCGGCTCCGGTCGCCAGGAGTAGCCTGTCGTAGGCAGTCCGGGCCCCGTCCGCGAGCACAACCTCGCCAGAACGCGTATCGATGCTGGCGACATCCGCATTGAGGCGCAGGTCGATGCCGTTCTTCGAATAGAAGCTTTCTCGGCGCAGCGGAACCCAATCCTCCGGTGCTTTGCCGGCGAGGTAGTCCTTGGAAAGATTGGGCCGATCAACCGGCGGCGCTTCGTCGTTGCTGAGCATGACAATGCTGCCTTGATAATGTTCGCGCCGCAGTGTTTCTGCCGCCCCGAAACCGGCGGCGCCGCCACCGATAATGACGATTTTTTCGGGAGCCTGGCTGGAGCCGCCAGGGCGCGGCTTGGACACCGTCCGCTTGCGTTTCTCGCCCACGACTATCCGATCATCGCGTTGTTCCACCGACCAGCACGCGAGTGGACTGAAAGCAGGGGCGCGCAAGGCCTCGCCTGTACGCAAATCAAAACACGCGTGATGCCAGGGACACCGGACGGTGTCTTCCGCCACAAGACCGTCGACGAGCGGCCCGCCATAATGTGTGCATGTCGCGCCGATGGCGAAGATCGCGGCCCCGCGGCGCACCAGCAGCACCGGCTCATCGCCGCAATGGCCGAGGAGCTTTCCGCCGTCGGCAAGGTCGGATAACGCGATACCCTCGACCAGATCCGGCCCGGTTGGTTTGGCATGATCTTCAGCCATTTTCCTCTCCCTTGGCGCGATCCAGAAGATCGCCTGTACGGCCGAGAAGCGGGAAATCGTCAGGTCACCAGCCTCGAAATACCTTCTGCTTGGCCAGCGCGCCTTAGGGTTCTCGGACACCGCTTGTGCCCAAACGTCCGGCCGCGTCATTCGTTGCCAGTTGCGCAGTACACGCCGTCGATTTCCTGGCGTTTGGATTCGTTGCCGAAGGAATGACGCCGTCGCGTAAACTTTTTCGCCGGACATGCGTTGTTCGTTCTCCAAGCCAAGGAGACAGCCATGCAGATGAAATCGGAAATCGCCGGCGAGGCCGCCAAGCAACGCCACATCCAGCGCGGCATCGACGCCAAGGACAAAACGAAGGGCAACGGCAAGCAACAAGGCGCCATGCAGGCCGGAGCACGCAAATATCCCGAGCCGCCCTTTCCCGAGCAGCACCAGCCGAAGCCAGGGCATGAATGGGCGATAGAGCCGGCGCCGCTTTACGACGCGCCATTCTATATCGGATCAAAAAAGCTGGACGGCAAAGTGGCCGTCATCACCGGCGGCGATTCCGGCATCGGCCGAGCCGTGGCCGTGCTCTATGCGCGCGAAGGCGCCGATGTGGCGATCGTCTATCTGTGCGAGGACAAGGATGCTGAAGAAACGAAGAGGGCCGTCGAAGCCGAGGGCCGGCGCTGCACGCTGGTCAAGGCCGACGTCAGCGAACGCGACCACTGCCACAAGGCTGTGACTAAGGTGGTGAAGGAATTTGGCCGGATCGACGTGCTGGTCAACAACGCCGCTTTCCAGGTCCATTCCAGCGACTTCAGTGAGCTGACCGAGGAGCATTTCGACACGACGCTGAAGACCAACCTCTACGGCTATTTCCACATGGCGCAGGAGGCCGTTCCGCATATGAAGCCTGGTTCGGCGATCATCAACAGCGGCTCCATAACCGGCATCGAGGGCTCGAAGCAGCTGGTCGACTATTCGATGACCAAGGGCGGCATTCATGCCTTCACGCGCGCGCTGTCCGGCAACCTCATCGAAAAGGGAATTCGGGTGAACTGCGTGGCGCCAGGCCCGGTGTGGACCCCGCTCAACCCGTCGGACAAGCAAGCCGGCGACGTCTCGAAATTTGGCGCAGACACGCCGATGAAACGGCCGGCGCAACCGGAGGAAATCGCGCCGGCCTATGTGTTCCTCGCCTCGCCGCATTGTTCAAGCTACATCACCGGCGAGATATTGCCGATCATCGGCGGCTACTGAGAACGTGTCGCCCGCACTGCCTCGATCATCGTGGACCTCTCGCCTGTGGCGGAGGTAGCGGCGATCTCAGATATGAAATGGTCGACAGATGTATTTCATTGCCTTGGCGACGGACTATGACGGCACGCTGGCGCACGATGGGATCGTAGTCGAAAAGACGCTTGCAGCCCTCGAACGGTTCAAGAAAAGTGGCCGCAAGCTCATCCTCGTCACTGGCCGCGAACTGCCCGACCTCAAGCGGGTTTTTCCCGAACTCGGCGTGTTCGACAAGGTCGTCGCCGAAAATGGGGCGTTGATCTACACGCCTGCCAGCGAGGAAGAACGTGCGATCTCACCGGCGCCGGCGCCGAAATTTGTCGCCAGTTTGAAGAAACGCGGCGTCAAGCCGCTTTCAGTCGGACGGTCGATCGTCGCGACCTGGGAACCACACCAGGCAACAGTTCTTGAGGTCATCAAGGAACTCGGGCTGGAGCTGGAAATCATCTTCAACAAGGGCGCGGTGATGGTGCTGCCCACCGGCATCAACAAGGCAGCCGGGCTGGCAGCCGCACTTGAGGACCTCAAGCTGTCGCCACACAATGTGGTCGGTATTGGCGATGCTGAAAACGATCATGCGTTCCTGCGGGCCTGCGGCTGCAGCGTCGCTGTCGAGAACGCCCTTGCGGCGGTCAAGGATACAGCGGATCTTGTAACGCGCGGCGCACGTGGAAAGGGCGTCGAGGAACTGATCGAAAAGCTGGTAAAGCGTGATCGGGAATTTGTCCGAAAAGGCCGTGACGGCATCCTTCTCGGTTCGGTCGGCGGCGACGAAGTCTATCTGACGCCGACCGACACGGTTCTGATCGCCGGAAGCTCCGGCATCGGCAAATCCACCTTGGCCACCGCGCTGACGGAACGCTTCGTCGAGAACGGATTTCAATTCTGCGTTTTCGATCCGGAAGGCGACTATGATGGCCTCGAAGGCGCCGTCCGGGTAGGCGATGCCTCAAGCGAACCGACAAAGGCACAAGTGCTCGACCTGATCGAAAAGCCCGACACCAATGTGGTCGTCAACGGGCTGGCGTTGCGGGTCAACGAGCGACCAGGCTTCTTTGCCGACCTGCTCCCCGGTCTTGGCAATTTCCGCTACCGTACGGCGAGGCCGCATTGGCTGGTCATCGACGAGGCGCATCATCTTCTGCCCAGGAAGCGCGACGACACGCGCGCCATCCTGTCGTTGGAATTGCCTGGCACTGTCCTGATCACCGTTCATCCGGAAGCGATCTCGACCGACGCCCTGCGTCTGGTCACTGCCGTCATTGCGCTCGGTCCCAAGGCCAAGAATGTCATCAAGGCCTTTTGTCAGGAGACGGACACCAAGCCGCCAAAGGATATTCCCTCGCCAAAAGGCGAGCGTGTGCTGTTCTGGCGGCCGCAAGCCCGCAAGAAAATTGCCATGGTCAAAGCGATCGAGCCGCGCCAGTCGCTCAAGCGTCACAGCCGCAAATATGCAGAAGGTCAACTCGACGAGGCCGGCAGCTTCTATTTCAGAGGTCCCGACAACGCGATGAACCTCCGGGCCCACAACCTGATGATCTTCGCTCAGATTGCCGAGGGCATCGACGACAGAACCTGGGAGCATCACCTGCGCGCCGGCGACTATTCCGAATGGTTTCGCCGACAGATCAGGGACAAGGATCTGGCGCGCGAGACCGCCGAGGCGGAAAAGGACGAAATGCTCTCGGCGCAGCAAAGCCGCAAGCACGTTCTGGATGCGGTGCGTCGCCGTTATACGGCTCCTGCCACCGCCCCGGAGGAATAGAGAGGAATAGGGTGCGAAAAGGATCGCCCACGCACGTCATTCTCGGAGGCACCGGCCGTGTTGGTTCTCTGCAGCCATGTCGCTTTTACAGCAGGGCGAAGCAGTGGCCGGGTTGACCGCATCATCCACGCCGAGTTCCATTTCATCCATGGCGTTTTCGATTGGTCAGGGTTCACTGTATCCACTAGCAAAGAGGCGCAGGTCATAGCCCTCGGGATCGCGACGAAAGATCAACGCGCCCTTCCGTTGGGATTTTTGTGGGACATAGTCGAGCGTAGCGCTGCTCTCCTCGACGACCTCATCGCCATTTCGGAGCTCACCTTTGATCTCGACAGCAGCAACTGATTTCCCCGCCCTGTTTGCAGCGGCGAACTCGACCACGTAGCCGCCCTCGGTGGCCGCGACGCCAAGCGGCAGCACAACGATCCGGGCGGTCCCATCGCGCGTGCTCACGCCATCGACGACAAGATAACCGAGCACGGCAAGCAGGACTACGGAGCTTATGCCCGCCACGACCCACTCCGTGACCGAAGTCCCGGGTTTGCGTGTCTTTGCTTTGTTGTCGGACTGCTGCTTCTGTTGCTTGTCGCCTTTTGCGGGGTTCCTTGTCACAGAATGAGCCTCGCAACCGCCGCCCCGAGCGCGCCAGGAAACGACAGAACCACGACTGCACTGAGTGTCTCCGAAAAGCCGGCGCCATCGGTCCTGCCGAAGGTCCATAAGATGTAGAGGTTCACAAGCATCACCAGGACATAGCCGACGATCGCATAGCGAAAGAAGATGCTGACGAATCCAGCGCCTGGCTCGGGACTGTGCGAGCCGCGGAATTCGAACTCATAGACGAAGGCGTGCATGAGAGCGAGGGTGACCACCACCAGGGCGATTTCCTGCCAGGGCTCCATCTTGTAGGCGATGAGGACGACCTCTTCCGTCGGTGCGATGTTCACCGATAGAAACAGCGCTCCGACCACCATCAGGAACAGCTCTCCGGTGTAGCCGGGCTCGGGAATGTCCTCCTCCTCCAACAAACTCGGGCCGAGCTGAGCGCGTGCCAAGGATGCCCCGAGACTGCCTGGGACAATTTGCACCGCAATTTTGCCAATCACCTCCCGTAGCGGCATTTCGGCGGTCACGATGCCGAAAATAAACAACACCGCCGTAGCCGCCACAGCGGCCACAAGTATCGCCACAAAAGCATCGGCGATGCGGTCGCGCAGCGCCACCGTGTGGCGAAAGCCTCCGTACTTGTGCAGCAGCACCAGCATTGGCAAGGTGACAGCGAGGAACAGGGCGAGCCGCAGTGGGTGAAGGTGAAAGCCAAGCGCCCAGGCCTCCATGGTCATCAGCACCGGGGCGGCGAAGATCAACGCTCCGGCAAAGGCACGGCCAAGGCCAATCCAGAACTCACGCGGCGTTGGCGCATGCCTGACGATGATCTCGGTTGGCGCCACGTCCGCTCCTCAGAGATAGCCTGAGGGGAACAATGTTTCCTGGACAATCTTGTTCCGGACCGCTGCAACTTCGGCACAGCCGAACGGCGCTGCGATGTTCAAAGCCAAGCCAAACCTGTTGGGAACTCGCGAGCCAGCTTTCCGTTCAACCTCTCGATCGAATGACAACCCAAAGCCGACACAGCGTCTGGAGTGAAATCATGAAATCGCAGCTCGTCGCCGAAAGCGCCGGACAAAGGACGTTCGTGGTGGTGCTTGATCCCGGCGAGGAAGCTTTCGCGGCGCTTACATCTTTCGCTGTCGATCACGACATCGGCGGCGCCTCGCTGACCGCGCTCGGCGCCTTCGAAAAGGCGACTGTCGGCTGGTTCGACATCGAGGAAAAAACCTATCGGAAAATCCCGGTGCTGGAACAGTGCGAGGTGCTCAGCGCGATCGGCGACGTTGCGATCGGCGACGACGGCAAGCCCAGCCTTCACGTCCATGCGGTGCTCGGATTGCGCGACGGCAGCACGAAGGGCGGACATCTGCTCGATGGCATTGTTCGGCCTACACTCGAAGTCACTTTGGTGGAAACACCTGGTCATCTGCGACGCAGAAAACGTCCGGAACTCGGCATCGCCTTGATTGATTTGGATGCCTGAACACGGATCAGGCCAGGTCCGCTGAACTGCGTTCCGGTCCGATCATCCCTTTTGTTTGATTTGTTTAGCATCCGCTTGCGGCTCGGGTGCGGCCTCCCAGCCGAACACGCTGCGGCCGCCGAGCTGATGCGACCGATCGAACTCTCCGGCGACGATTTCCTTCAGGCTCGGGCCGGTGACATAGCGTTCGACCTGCCGCGACTGCTCGTCCAGCCGCTTCAAGGCGCCGAGTTCTTCGTCGCGACCGAGCCTGGCCTTGTGGACGGCCGACTTCAGGACGCCGATCGTTTCGTCATAGACTTTCAGCGGCACGGGGAACGGATGCCTGTCCTTGCCGCCATGTGCCAGCGAGAAGCGGCCGGGATCGGAAAAACGGCATGGCGCGCCATGCAAAACCTCGGCGACCAGCGCCAGCGCCCGCACCGTGCGCGCACCGACGCCGGGCACCAGGAGAAGCTCGGAGAAATCGGCGGGGCCACGCTCGGCAGCCGCCGCCATGTTGCCATGAAGACGACGCATGACGACATCGCTTTCGCGAACGTCGTGGTGCGCCGGCATGACCAGGTGCGGCAGCATTGGCTGATCGGGCTCCGGTGCGACAGCCACGTCACGTTCGAGCGCGGCGAACTCCCTCAGAATGCGATCCGGTCCGAGATCCTGCAGGAGATTCAACTGGCCCTTGCGCGAGGCGTCGGCGCGGCGGTCGGTCAGGTTGACGATCTCGCCCTGGTTGGCGCCTTCGATGGCGGCATGCGGCTGGTCGACGAAACTCTTCAGGCCTTCGGACAGCCAGTGATAGCGGCGCGCCACCTTGCTGTCGCCGTTCATGCCCTGCTGCACCACGACCCAGTCGCCGTCATCGGTGACGATAAAGCCATGCAGATAAAGGTCGAAGCCGTCCTGGACGGCGGCGCTGTCAACCTTGGCGACGAGCCGGCTGGCCGTTGCCAGGCCTGTTCCATCGAAGCCGACGCGCTCGCCGATGACGGCAAGCTCATGCGGGGTCTTGCGCGAATGCGCGCCGCGGCCGCCGCACACGTGAATGCCGAGCTCGCCGGAGAGCGGAGCCAAGCCACGTTTGAGGGCGCCGATGACGCTGGTCGTGATGCCGGAGGAATGCCAGTCCATTCCCATGACCGCGCCAAACGACTGGAACCAGAAGGGATGTGCCAGCCGGCGCAGCAGTTCCTCGCGACCGTAATGGTGAATGATCGCCTCGCACATGACCGCGCCAAGCCGCGTCATACGGTCGCCGAGCCATTTCGGCACGCGTCCGCCATGAAGTGGAAGGTCTGCGCTTCCCGATCGTTGTGCCAAATCTTGCTGCCTGTGCCGATCTATGCCTTGCGCTCAACAGATAGTATCGAAAGCGGCGTGAAGAAGCGATGATGCCGGTTCGTTTGGATTACAAACTGATCGCAATTCAATTCAGCTGGGCCATTCGGGTACCATCGGCGGCTTTGCCGGTTACCGGTCGGCCGGATTTCCGACCGCCGGATCGCGCCGCCTTGAATACCTTCCCACACGCGGCAGATCGTCGCCAAATTCCACCCACGGCAGCTTCATGTCCCAATAGGCATGAGCCTGCGGCGCAAAGCGCTCGGGGTGGTCGAAGAAGCCGATCGTCAGATAAAGTTCCTCGGGAAGCCCCTGGTCGAGGTAGGCTATGGATGTCCCGCAATCGGCGCAGAAGGTGCGGAGCACGCCTCGGGTCCTTGAGAATTTTTTTGGCGCGCCGGTGAGCAATCTGAATTGGGCCGGCCGATAGCCGACCCAGACGGTCAGTGGGCTGCCTATCGCCTTGCGACAATCGTCATCGTGATCGGAGCAAATCCAGAACGGGTCACCATGCATCTCAGCACTTATCGAACCGCAAAAACAGGAGCCGGTCTCGATTCTGGTCATCGAACTATCGCTTCTGATCGAGGCGACCGTTGCGGGTGCAGGGTCCGCAGGGTGATCGAATAGCGGTGCGCGGAAACCGGCGGGATGCTGTGCTCCCATTCGGTGCGCGCCAGGCCCGTCATCAGGTAAGCCGACCTTGGCTCGAGGGTGACGGTCTCGCGAGCCCATCTCGTGCCGTTCTTCCGGCGGAGCCGAAAGCTGCATGGCGCAAGAAGAGAAACGCCGGCCACGGCATCGAACTGCGGCTTGTCGCGATGCCAGCCGATACCCGCGCCGGGCCGATACTCGTTGATCAAGACGTGCACGAAAGCATCGGCGGGCAGCCGCGCAAATGCCGCCACCTTGTCCCTGAGCGGCATCAGAAAAGCAGGGATCGGCGGCGCCTCGACCACCTTGCGTTGGTCAAAATCGTAGCGCAGGCCAAAACCGGCGACGCGCCGGTTTGCGAGATGGCCATGAAAGTCGAAAGGCTGGAAGGCGAGACTTTCGAGCTGCCGCACCAGTTCGGCCTCTTCCGCCGCTGTGATCAGCTCCGGCTGGTAGCGAAATCCTTCCGGCAGGTCGTCACGTGCGTGAAAGTCGGGCGCGAGAAACAGGTCGCCTTGCCCAGCGAATTCCGGCTGCCTGGTTTTGAGCGATGGCATCAACCCTAATTGGTGAAGCCGACCGCTGGCGGCAAGGCCTTGGGGCCAGCCGGATCATCGCCTCCACATGCGCGAGATGGAACCCGGATTGCCGGGGCGGGTTATTGCCCAGGCGCGTCGAGTGTTGGGAAATGCCTTCAACTGTTATCCAAAGCATCAATTACGACCCGGCGACGAGGATCCTCTCCGTATGGTTTGTCCCAAGCGGAAATCGCTACGATTTCAACGACGTGCCGCCGCAAACTTATGCGGCATTCCGCAAGGCCTGGTCAAAAGGCCGGTTTTTCAACGCCTTCATTCGCGACCGGTATAGCTACCATCTGGTCGAGCAGAGCCCGTCGGGATGAAACCCGGTGCCTTGTCGTCAGAAATTCATCCGGAAAGGGAACGCATGCCCTCGCAGAATCCAGTCGGCCGGCCGATCCCTCACTGCGCCGGCGGCGTACCGGGTTGATCGCCGCCGGTGGTCGTCTTCGGCGTCGGGTCCTTGTCGACCTCGGGATTTTGGTCGACGGTGTTGGTGTTGCTTTGGGTCGGCTCAGTGCTGCTGGTACTGCCCTGTGTCGGTTCGGCCTCGTTGCTGCAACCCGCCAGAGCCAGAGCCGCCACCAGCGCCGACAAAAACGACAGTCTCTTCAATGACAATCCCGTCATGGCCAACCGCTCCTTGCTGCTCGACAACGGCGGGTGGTGAATTTGGTTGCAGCGGAATGGCTTGTCTGCTGGGCCATGACCCCTCTGATGATCGCCGCGCAGGCGCCAAAGGAACAAATCCGTGCGCCGCCACGTTGCATTTCCAGTGCAAACGCTTGTGACAGTGAGGCTACCGTCTTGGCGCCGAGAGCAAATTGGAAGGGTTTTCTGAAAATCGGAGAACTCAGCTGCCCGGTGGCGCTCTATACGGCTGCCTCAACCTCAGAGCGGATCGCTTTCCACACGATAAACCGCGCCACGGGGCATAGGGTGCATCGCGCCTTCGTCGACAGCGATAGCGGCAAACCGGTCGAGAAGGACGACCAGGTCAAAGGCTTTGAGATCGGCTCGGGTGAGTACGTCGTGCTCGAACCCGATGAGGTGGCAGCCGCTGTCCCCGAGAGCGACAAGACGCTGTCGGTCTCGGCCTTCATCGGCTGTTCCGATGTCGACGATGTGTATTTCGACAAGCCTTATTACCTGGCCCCGTCGGACAAACACGCGGAGGAAGCGTTTGGGCTGATCCGCGAAGCCATGCGCAGGAAGAAGGTCGCCGCCATCGCCCAGACCGTCCTGTTCCGGCGCGTCCGGACCCTGCTCGTCCGCGCCTATGACGAAGGCCTGGTCGCAACGACGCTGAATTTCGATTACGAGGTGCGCTCGGCGGAGGAGGCTTTCGAAGACATCCCCGACTTGAAGATCGAGGGCGAGATGCTCGAACTGGCCGAACACATCATCAAGACCAAGAAAGGCAAATTCGATCCGACCAAATTCGACGACCGTTATGAGGCGGCGCTGGCCGAGCTTGTGAAGGCAAAGCTCGAAGGCAAGAAGATCGCCGTTCCGAAGCCGGCCAAGCGGGAGAAGGTCGTCGATCTTATGGATGCGCTGCGCCAGAGTGCCAGCGTTGGCGGCAAGCAGCCCTCGACAAGAAAGCCCGCGGCAAAGTCAAAGCCAGCGCGCCATGCCAAGGCGAAGCAGACAGCGCCGCGTCGGAAGGCCGGCTGACCGATGGCGCTCGAGACCTACCGCAAGAAGCGCAATTTTTCCGTTACCCCGGAGCCGCAGGGCCGCAGGGCGCCCAGGACCGGCAACAGCTTCGTCATACAGAAGCACGATGCCACCCGGCTCCATTATGATTTTCGTCTCGAAATGGACGGCGTCCTGAAGAGCTGGGCCGTCACAAAAGGGCCGAGCCTGATCCCCGGCGAGAAGCGTCTTGCCGTCCACGTCGAGGACCATCCTCTGGAATATGGCGACTTCGAAGGCACAATCCCGAAGGGCGAGTATGGCGGCGGCACCGTCCTCCTTTGGGACAGAGGCACCTGGAAGCCGATCGGCGACGCGCATCGCGGCTATGCGAAAGGCCATCTCGACTTCGAACTTCACGGCGAGAAGCTTGGCGGCCGCTGGCATCTTGTGCGGATGGCCGGAAAGCCCCGGGAGAAGCGCGAGAACTGGCTGCTGATCAAAGGCGACGATGACGCCGCGCGCACCGAAGGTGATCCCGACATTCTGGACGAGCGGCCGGAATCCGTCGCGACCGGCCGCAAGATCGACGACGTCGCCGGCGAAGAGCCCGGCTGGTCGTCCAAGACAGGGCGCATTCGCAAGCGCCGCGGCGGCAGCACCAGGCCAGCTCCAGCGGAAGAGGCCCCCGCCACTGTCAGCGTTCCCGAACCGTCAAAGATCAAGGGCGCCAAGAAGGCGGCGCTTCCCGATTTCGTCGAACCGACGCTGGCGACCCTGGTCTCGTCAGCGCCGTCGGGCGAGCGCTGGCTGCACGAGATCAAATTCGACGGCTACCGGCTGCAGGCCAGGATCGAAGCCGGCCGCGTCAAACTGTTGACGCGGAGCGGTCTCGACTGGACGAAGAAATTCGGCAAGGCGGTCGTTTCGGCGCTGGCCGATATCCCGGTCGGGACGGCGCTGATCGACGGTGAACTCGTGGTCGAGACGTCAGCCGGCGCATCGGATTTTTCCGCGCTGCAAGCCGATCTCAGCGAGGGCCGCAGTGATCGCTTTCACTTCTACGTCTTCGACCTGCTTCATCTCGACGGCTACGATCTGCGCGACGTTGCGTTAATCAATCGCAAGGAATTGCTGGAAAAAATCATCGGCAGTAACAGCGGCATCATCAGCTACAGCGGCCATTTTGAGGAGGACGGCGCCCTGGTGCTGCGACATGCCTGTCGGCTGAGCCTGGAAGGCATTGTCTCCAAGCTTCGCGATGCGCCCTACCGCGCCGGCCGCAGCAAGAACTGGGTGAAGTCGAAATGTTCGGCGCGGCAGGAATTTGTCGTGGCCGGCTTTATCCCCTCGACAACCTCGCGCAAGGCGATCGGTTCGCTTGTCCTGGGTGTCTATGACCACGGCAAGCTTCATCATGTCGGGCGCGTCGGCACCGGCTACACAGCGGCGGTCGCCGAGAGCCTGTTCAAGAAGCTCGAGCGGATGCGCGTTCCGTCAAGCCCGTTCGACGAGCGTCTGAGCGCCGAGGAGGCTCGGCAAGTCCGCTATGTCAGGCCGGATCTCGTCGCCGAAGTCGAGTTCCGGGCGTGGACCGCCGACGGCAATCTGCGCCACGCCTCGTTCCGCGGATTGCGCGAAGACAAGCCGGCGAAGGAGATCGTGCGCGAGACGCCGAAAACGAGCAAGGAGGTGGCTAAACCTCAGCGCCGGACCGTCAAGCTCACCCATCCCGACCGCCTCTACTGGCCGGACGAGGGCGTGACCAAGGAAGGTCTCGCCGACTACTATGCCGAGGTCTGGCGCTATTCGTCGCCCTATATCGTCGGCCGGGCGCTGGCGCTGGTGCGATGTCCCAACGGGATTTCGGGCGAGCAATTCTTCCAGAAGCATGCCTGGAAGGGACTGAACCCCAACATCGTACTGGTCCACGACCCCAAGGATCCGCCCGACGAGCGGCTGATCAGCATCAATGATCTCGACGGGCTGATCGGTCTCGTCCAGTCGGCGTCGCTGGAGATCCACCCCTGGGGCTCGACGGTGAGCGATTGGGAGCGTCCGGACACGATCATCATGGATCTCGACCCCGGCGAAGGCGTGAGCTGGGAGGCGGTGATCGAAGCCGCCGTCGAGACCCGCGACCGGCTGAAGGATGCGGGGCTTGTCCCCTTCATCAAGACCTCCGGCGGCAAGGGTCTGCACGTCGTGGCGCCATTGAAGCCGAAAGCCGAATGGCCAGCTGTAAAAGCCTTCACCAAGGCGATTGCCGACTCCATGGCCGCCGACAGTCCCAACCGCTACGTCTCGACCATCACCAAATCGAAACGGCGCGGGAAAATCCTGGTCGATTATCTGCGCAACCAGCGTGGTGCGACCGCGGTCGCACCCTATTCGACAAGAGCACGACCGGGTGCGGCGGTGTCGATGCCGCTTGCCTGGGACGAGCTCGGCCCCGGCATCGGACCGGCCTATTTTACCGTCGAGAACACACCGACCCGGCTTGCCTCGCTGTCGTCGGACCCCTGGCAGGATTTCCGCGCGGCCGCAGCGCCAATCGAAGACCGTGCAAACCGGCGCAAGAGAGCGGCTTGAGGACGGCACTGCGAGTGCATGCATCGGAATAATCAGGCGATCTGCTCGAGCGTGCATTGCTCGGGCGCCTTGTCTGGTCGCCAGCGCAGGAACTTGGTGCCGTGCCGGAAACGGTCGCCGGTGACGTGATCGAAGCGCACTTTGACCACCAGTTCGGGCCGCACCGGCTCCCATTCGCCGCTGCGCTCGGTGCTCCAGCGGCTCGGCCCGCCCGGCGCCTTTCCGGTAAAGCCCGGTGGCTCGCGCATGGCTTCGAGCTTGCGGGTAAGCTCGGCCCTGTCCTCCTTGGCAATGGTCGAGGTGAAACCGACGTGGTCGAGCTTGCCGGCCTCGTTGTACAGACCCAGCAGCAATGATCCGACCTGACGACTGCTGCTGAGATAGCGAAAGCCGCCGACCACACAATCGGCCGACCGCAGCCGCTTCACCTTCACCATCGCGCGCACCCCCGGTTGGTACGGACCGTCCAGCCGCTTGGCGACGACGCCGTCTGTCGCCCCATGTCCGGCATCCCCTAGCCAGGAGCGGGCTTCCTTCACATCGCGCGTGCAGTGCGAAAGCACGATGTTCCTGCGGTTTGCCGAAGCGACGAAAGCCTCAAGGATCGCTCGCCGTTTTTTCAGGGTCCGCGCCAACCAGACGGTTCCGTGCTGATCGCAGAGCATGTCGAACAGGACGATGCTAGCCGGCGTTTCGGCGGACAGCTTGCGGATCCTGCTCTCGGCGGGATGAAGCCGCATCTGGAGCGCGTCGAACGAAAACTTGCCGTCGACCGAGATGACGATTTCCCCGTCGACGACAAAACGGCGCGACGGCAGTTCCTTCAATGTCGCGACGAGTTCGGGAAAATAGCGTCCGAGCGGCTTGCCTGACTTTGCGCGCAACTCGACCGCATCATCCTGCCGAAATGCCAGGCAGCGAAAACCATCCCACTTGCGTTCATATTGCCATCCCTCTCCTTCGGGAATCGCATCGGCCGCCTTTGCCTCCATCGGAGGCGTATCGAGCGGCAGGAGGAAATCGCTGGATCGGCGGGTGCTGTCGAAAGCAGGATCGCGGGGTATGACCTTCATTGTGCTGCCTTTGTCCCCCAGCCCAGCCTGCTCCCAGGCGTTTATTTCCGCTTTCCGGGCTCCGAGCCGATGCTCTTGCGCAGCGCATCCATGATGTTGATCACGTTGCTGGCCGGTTGCTCGGCCTTGGCCTTCGCCTTGGCCGGGCCCTTCTTGCCCTTCTTCTTCGAGGCAATGATCTCCAGCAGCCGCGCCTGGACGGGATCTCCGGTCATGGCGGGATCCCACTGCCTGGTTCGCTCATCGATAAGGGTCGAGACCATATCCATCAGTTTCGGGTCGGGTTTGACGTCATCGATCTTGCCGAAATAATCCTCGGGATCGCGAACCTCTTCGCCATAGCGCAGTGTCCACAGCACGATGCCCTTGCCTCGTGGTTCAAGCATGACGGCGCGCTCGCGGCGGTACATAACCAGCCGCGATATTCCGACCGTCCCTGTCGACTGCATCGCGTCGCGAATGACCGAGAATGCCTCCTCCCCCACCGGGTCGTCAGAGGTGAGATAGTGCGGCTTGTCGTACCAGATCCAGCCGATGCTGTCGGCATCGACAAACATGTCGATATCGATGGTACGCGTGCTCTCGAGCGCAACTGCGTCGATCTCGTCGTCCTCGAGCAGGACGTATTCGTCCTCGCCGCGCTGGTAGCCCTTCACCTCGTCGTCTTCAGCAACGGGCTTGCCGCTGACGGCATCGACATATTGGCTGACCACCCGATGCCCGCTCTTGCGATTGAGCGTATGGAACCGGACCTTCTCGCTCTCGGTGGTAGCGGGCGTCATCGCCACCGGACAGGTCACGAGCGAAAGCTTCAGATAGCCTTTCCAGAAAGGACGTGGCGCCATCGAGCACCCCCGGCAGGAGTAAAACAGTCGAACGCAGCAGGGCGATCGATTGTTCCAGCAGCGTTTTTTTCGCGCGCCAAGGCCACGGCATTAGCCCATTGCCTGAGACGCCCTCCGGGCCAGCAGCAGAACCGGGGCCAATCGCATGGTTCGGCAAATTTTTACCAAGGTGAGACGAAACAATTGCCTCCTATCGTCGTTTCGCCAGTAAGGAATTTTGGTCGAGGAGCGCGACCGGCCGGGGTGTTTTCGACAATCCGGGCCTGAGCAGCGCGATGCCAGGGTCAAAAGGGTGAAGACCATGCGCTTTGACGCCTTGGGATTCAAAGATCGAACGGATGCGGGGCGCCAGCTTGCCGCCGCTTTGGCCAGGTTCGCGGCAACCGATCCACTGGTGCTGGCGCTGCCGCGCGGCGGCGTGCCGGTTGGCTTCGAAGTGGCGAAGGCACTCCGTGCCCGGCTCGACGTGCTGCTTGTGCGCAAGATCGGCGCGCCGGGCCATTCCGAATATGGCATCGGCGCGGTCGTCGACGGGGAAAATCCGCAGCTCGTCCTCAACGAGGAGGCGATGGCTTTGGTCCGGCCGTCAGACGAATACGTCGAAGCAGAGAAGCGGCGGCAACTGCTCGAAATCGAACGTCGCAGAAACCTCTATCTCGGAAGCCGGCCTGCGGCTTCGGTCCTGGGCCGGACCGTCATCGTCGTGGATGACGGCATTGCGACTGGAGGCACGGTCAGAGTGGCGCTCAAGGCGCTAAGGAAGGATCGCGCCGCGCATCTCGTGTTGGCCGTCCCGGTCGCACCTCGGGACACGCTGGACCTGATCAAAGCCGATGCGGACGAAGTGGTCTGTCTCGCCACGCCTGAGCCGTTTGTTGCGGTGAGCCGGTATTATGAGGATTTCGAACAGACCACGGACGCGGAAGTGATCCGGCTGCTGCGTGAGGCAGAACAGTTTGAGAGCAGGTCGTCGACGCGATCTGCCGAAGGAGCACGCCATGGCTAGCAAGGACCGACAACCGATGGCGATCGTCGAGCGCGGCGATATTTCTGCGCGAACTCAAAATGACCAAATCGCGCCATCGATAGAACCGCTCTTCAGTGGCGAATAGGCCTGGCCTGAGCCAAACGGCCCCTCCCCTTGCGCTCGCAGCCGACCTGAAGCGCGGCCCCGGTCAGGGCCGCGCCACCGCGCGCCAGCGGCGGTTGAGCCGTCAACCGCGCAAACGATTGGCAGCGTGATCCTGGCGCTGCTCAGTCGCGATCTGCCTGGAATCCAGACCGCGTTGCTTCGTGTGCTGGGCCTTGTCGCGGTTGGACAGGACTTTGTTTTCCTCGAGCTTGTCCTTTGGGGTGGTGGTCATGGCGCCTGCACCGGAACCCTTTCCCCGCGCACCCGCTCCGATGTGCTTCTTGCTACCTTTTGCCATGGGCTTGCTCCAATTCTTAGTCGTCGGGACGGTTCTTGTGATGAACGCTCTCCTGATTTTCTCCGCGAAGGATGTTGCGATCGTCAGGGTCAACGAGGTCGGGTGTCTTGGACCTGATTTCCGACCCCTTGCGCCGCGCTTCACGTTCCGCTGCTGATCGCTTCAGGTCAGCCTCTGCGTCGAAATCTTTGCCGGCGCCCTTCGTGTTCTCCCGCTTTTCAATGATGCGCAATTGCTGCTCATGAGTTCTGCGTCCAGCCATTGGTTTCCTCCAAGGTGCCTTTGCCTTCGACTTTTTGAGGCCCAGATCGCTGGCGGAACCGTCCACTTCCGGTGATTGCAGTTGGCCACGGTCCTTGCCGAAGCGGACCAATCGTGCGCCACCACGATCTGAGCCTGTCCTTATGGCGATAATGGCAGGGCGGCGGGATCGTTCCGAGATGGTGGCCGAATAAACCGTCTATTCGCTCATCTGCTCCGGGCTGCTATCCGCATTTGCCATGATCCGTCAGTTTTTCTCCCCGCGGTGTTCCGATGGAACATCAGAGCATCTGCGTCATTCGGCGACTGATCGCCTATGTCCACGTCTGACGCCCCGCCGCAGCGAGCGCGTAAAGCTGCAAGAGGATGGACCGCACGATCAAGGACGCCACGGTCAAACGCTTCTACTACGAGAGCCACGATCAGCTCAGGTAACACCTCGCCGACTTCGTTGCTGCCTACAACTTCGCTCGCAGGCTCAAGACCCTCAAGCGCGATCCAACGGACTCGCGAGCAGGTTACGCCGCCCTGCGCCGAACTGGAACTCGGTCGGGCTTGAGCAGCTCGTATCGATCAAGGGATCAAAAACCCGCACATCTGGCGAAGTCCTGGATGATTTCGGCACATTCTTTCGAGCGCACGATGCGATGAAGGGCTGATCGGAACTTTGCTTCCGCATTCTTGGCAGCCGAGGTTGGTTGGAACATGTCGCCCCGAGTCGAACGCATTCACAGCGATGAGCGTCTCCCGGCCGAGGTCGACGTCGTCATCGTCGGCGGCGGCATCCTCGGCTCTACGGCCGCCTATTTCCTGGCGAAGCGTGGCCTCTCTGTGGCTCTGCTCGAGAAGGGCCACGTCGCCTGTGAACAATCGAGCCGAAACTGGGGTTGGTGCCGCCAGCAGAACCGCGATCGGCGCGAACTGCCGCTCTCGGTGATCTCCATGCGACTGTGGGACGAGCTGACGCGCGATATCAATCGGGACCTTGGATTTCGACGCTGCGGTCTCGTCTATGCCACTCACGACGAGGCTGTGCTCGCCGGCTGGGAAAGGTGGCGCGAGGTCGCCAGGGAGTACGAGGTCGACACCCGCATGCTGAGCCGGGCGGAGGTGGCCGAGCGCGTCCCCGAAGCGCGCGACAAATGGGTCGGCGGGACCTATTCGGACCGGGATGGTAAGGCCGAACCTGCGCTCGCCGCGCCGGCTATCGCCGATGGGGCCAGAGCTCTGGGCGCCACCATCCACCAGGAATGCGCCGCGCGGGCGCTCGACTTGGCCAATGGCAAGATTGCCGGCGTGCACACGGAGAAGGGCTACATCAGAACCAGCGCGGTGCTGTGCGCCGCTGGCGCCTGGTCCTCGCGCTTCCTTAGGCCGCTCGGGATCAGTTTCCCCCAAGCGAGCATCCGGCAGACCGCGCTGCGTTCCACCCCGACAATCAACATAGGCGAGGCGGTCTCCACACCCTACTGCACGATCACGCGCCGACTGGACGGCAGCTATACGCTTGCGATCAGCGGCAAGGCGAACCTCGAAATCACGCCCCAGGCTATCCGGTATAGCCGGGAATTCATGCCGCAATTCTTGCGTCGCCTGAAGAACGTCAGGCTCGGCATCGGCCAATCGTTCCTTTCGGGGCCGGATTCAATGCCGGCGCTGCTGACCAGCGACGATCGGATCTTCGAACAGAATCGGGTGCTGGATCCTCCACCCTTAAAATGGCTGGTAAGCCAAGTGGTGGAGAGTGTCCGGAAGACCTTCCCCCAACTCGGCGATATAGAGATCGATAGTGCCTGGGGCGGCTTCGTCGATTGCACGCCGGACGCAGTGCCTGTGGTGTCGCAGGTGGACGGGGTGAAAGGCCTCGTCCTCGCGGCGGGCTGCTCGGGCCACGGCTTCGGTTTGGGCCCGGGGCTTGGCTATCTGGCCGCAGAGCTTGTCGTAAACGACACGCCTTCCGTCGATCCTACACCGTTCCGCCTGTCGCGTCTGGTTGACGGCTCGAAGCTGGACATCGCCGCTATCTGAAGATCAGCCGGAAGTCAGGCCTGACGCGCACCAAGCGAAGTCAAAGTGTCAGCAGACGGGTGAGCGGAATCCCAGCCGCCGCGCATGCCGGACGAATATCGCAAGAACATGCGCACAGCCCTGCGGGAAACGCCGGGCCGCAAGGAGATCGAAGCAAACCTCGCTCGGGAGCCGCTGAAGACGATGATGGGCTGACGGCGCTTGCCTGTTTGGCGACCAAGCGCCGTTGACCTGCAGGGTTCCTGACCGGTCACTGCTTGGCGGCGCTGGATGTCTTTTCGCTCGCGGAATCTGGCGTGGACTGCCTGGGCGGGTCCTGCCCTTCGGATTGACGGGTTTTGTCCTCCACCTCGTCCCTTGACCGGGTCAGGCCCATGCCGCCGGCAGGCTTCTTGTTACCGGCCGCCTCCTGGGAGAATTGATCCGACGCGTCCGCACCTTTCTTGGGAGGGTACTTGGTCGCGCCATGTTCGTAACGGGTCTCGTTTTCAGTCACGGCGTTTCTCCGATTGCCTCACTCGCTTGCATGGCGATTAAACGGTCCTGTGACGTCAGGGTTCCGACTGCCGGCACTCCTGATGGCCGGCGTATGCGGCGCGGGCAGCACCCCGCGGTCACACGGCTGCCGATTTTCGGCGACGCTCAGGCGTCCTGCGCCGGTCAGGCGTCCTGCCATGGCGCGTGCAGGATGTCGGCGCCCGGCTGCTCGTCGAACAGAACCGCGCAGCCGCGCGCCCACGCCACCGGCGACAGTGCGTTGGCCACGATTTCGTCCGGCGAGATGAAATCACCGGTCAGCACCCGCAACTCTTCGACGGCTTTGGCCATCGACACCAATCGCCCTGCGGCGCGGTCGGTGGTGCAGGCGTCGATGACGGAAACGAGATCGATCATTTGGAACTGGCCCATCATAGGCCTCCGCAAACAGCATCCCTTCGCAGCTATGAACGTCGCAACGATCTACAATGTTCCCGGCCGGCCGAACGCATCGGCACTAAGCCTGGTCTATCGCGTCCTTGAGCTTGCTCAGGAATGCCACCAGAGCATCCTCCGGCCGATCGGCCTCGTCGGTCAGCATGTCGATACCCCAGCGTCCGAGGACCGCTTCCTGGACGACGCTTGGTTGCGGCATGAAGACGAACGATTTCGGACGATTCCTTTCATAACCGGACCGGCGCCAGGTTTCCCAAAGCCGATACAGCAACAGACGGATGTTCATGTCTGACATGCTGTAGCCGATGAACAGGACGGTGCGCCCGAGTGCGTCGGCGCGAAACTTCACGTCCAACGGCGACTCGAACGACAGCCGCTCGAAATAGTCGGACTCCGCCAGGACCAGCGATGCGTCGTCGTCGAAATCGCCGTGATATTTGATGATCTGGGTAACCTCGCCGTTCACCTTGGCGATATCCTTGGCATTGGCCACTTTTACGAACGCGCGGTCGTGGACTTCGAACGCAACCTCAAGGTTTCGATCATAGTTGGTGGTGTAGATGATCGGGAAATCGAGTGACACGATCAGCTTGTGGATCGCCGATCCCTTGACTTTTTCCCGCGAGACGCTCCATTCGCGATCCATCCAACTGCGCAAGGGGCCGAGACTGCCATGCTTTAGCCGGTAATATTCGGCAAGAGCCTGGTAACTGGACTCTGGCCTGTCGACCACGTCTCGATCGAGGCCGAGTTCATCCACCATATGCTCGATGAGCGTCTCCCAAGATGGCAGGCCGACGCTCATCGACACACCCGCCCCAACGAACAAGATCGCTCGTCGCTCTTTCACGGATTGAGCCAGTTGCTCAAGTGCAGACGGCATGACCAACTCACCAGGCAATGATCCAAACACAACTGCGAAAGCCGCCCTCTGTTCCGGAGAAGCCGGATCAGCGCCAAGTCTGTTCAGAAACCGGGTCTGTTCAGAAACCGGGTCTGTTCGGAAAATCGGGTGTGTTCAGCAAATGCGGCGCAGACTGGAACCGCTGAGCCAGATCGAAGTTTGGTGTCAGGGGAGAGACCATGATGGCCGTCCGACGACATCAGACCAAAGCGAGAGGCGATATTCAGGCCGGGGCGACACAGGACAAGACCCCGGGGTTCGACCCTGCCGCGGCACCTGAAAAGACCGACGCCGAAGCGGCCGGTATGCCAAATCCTGTCGCCGAGGCTCGTCCACGGCGACAGCCTGAGTTCACGAATGAAGCAAGCTTCGGCGATGCGATGCGGCCGGCAGCAAGCGAGCCTGGTCTTCAGCCTGGCAAGAACTGGCCGGTACTGGTGATTGCCGCAGTCGTTCTCGTAGCGGCCGCGGCCTTCGTGCTGGCAGCCATGCTGGGATAGTTCCTCTGCACAGAGGATTTGGTTCTTTGACTGACGGCCGCTGACGACCGGTCTGCAACCGCCAATCTCCAACGTCTGCGATTAGCCGTAAGCCACCCACGCCTTCGTCATCCTAGGTCGAAGCAAGGAGCGAAGCGACGCGGCGCAGAACCTAGGATCCATGCCGTGACATCCGCCGAAGAATGCAGCGGAGCAGAACCGAATGCTACCATCCGGTCCCGCGAAAAAGCTCGAACCACTCCGGATTGGTCTTCTCAATCAACTCTATCTTCCACTGGCGCGGCCAGCGCTTCAGCGACTTCTCGCGCTGGATGGCATCACGAATGTCGAAATATTCTTCGTACCAGACCAGACGCTGCACGCCGTAGCGGCTGGTGAAGCGCGAGCCCTGGCCGGATCTGTGCTCCGGCATACGGCGTCCGAGATCGTTGGTGACACCGATGTAGATCGTGCCGCGCTTCTGGCTCGCGGTCATATAGGCATAGCCGGTCATGGTGGAAGGGTAATTGCCACCGTTGCGGATACAAGTGCCATTCAGAGCCGCTGCATTCTTCGGCTGATGTCACGGAATGGATCCTAGGTTCTTCGCCGCGTCGCTTCGCTCCTTGCTTCGACCTAGGATGACGAAGTGGAGGGATGCTCCGGCTAATCTCGAAAGTGCGCGCTGCCCTGAGATCGGCCCGTTTGCGGGGAGTGTCTATGTTCGCTGCCGATCGGTCCGCTAGCGAGGTACGTTTCCGGGCACAGATATACGTAAGCCATCCCCCGTAACTTCCGTAAGGATCTGGCCGCGCCGCCATGTCACGCCCAAAAGCATAGTTCAGTTCGGTGAGCGCCGTGATGAACCTGGCCGATCTTGCCGAAGATCGAGCCGATGATGCCGCATGACGACAGGTAGATGCCGGACAGCGCCGAGACCATCACGTCGATGGCACCCAAGTAAATCGACTCACCAATTCACAAGCCACTCATGATCATTTTCCCGACTGCCAAAAGGCTCGGGTAATAGCCGCTGTACTTGGGCAGGCTGCCGGGCATGTCCAGCACACGACGGTGATAGAATATATCCATCCGAACCGGCGGCAGCCGGGCCCCGGGCTCGAAATTGCTGGCCGGGATGAACATCGTCCTGAACGGCCCAAAGCCCGCAACCTCCACAACCGGCTTGCCGCAGGTCCGGCAGGCCCCGCGATTGAAGTTCGGCGGCGGACGGTATTTCTTGAATGAAATATTGCCGGCGTTTTTCAGCACGACACCCTTGGCGCGAACGGCGACCACATCCGCGAACGGTTTGCCGTTGAAGGCCTGACAGATCAAACAGTGGCACCGGAACCTGGCTTTCGGCGACGTATGCACCTCGAACGAGCAAGCGCTGCATTCGCAGGAGCCGTGTAGCGGCAACGATGGGTCGGTGGTCATGGGCTGATGCTCCTCGGTTTCATTGGGAGACTGCCTAGCCGATCTGCGTCGGTGATTTTGCGATTGCGTTCATGGTCCACTTCGATGTAGACAGGAGAAACTTACGCCCTTGATGTAGCCCCTTAAGTAGCCACTGTCAACAATGTATTCACAAGAAACTTTGAGGTGCCATGCAGGACGTACCCAGCCGCCCCTATCACCACGGTGATCTCCGCCGTGCCGTTATCGAGACGGCGTTGGATATGCTTCGGGAGGAGAAGGGCTGGCAGTTCACGCTGCGGGAAGTCGCCCGCCGGGCTGGAGTAAGCCACGGGGCACCCTACAAGCACTTCCCCGATAAGGCCGCGCTGCTTGCGGAGATCGCTATGATTGGGTTCGACCGATTGCGCGAGTCCCTATCGGCAGCGAAGTCTGAAGCGCCGAAAACTCTGCGCGACGAAATTACTCCGATAGCTCGTGCCTACGTCGCGTTCGGAACGGACAACCCGGCTCTCTACCGCCTGATGTTTAGCGCGGAGGAGGGAAAAGCGGTGGGAATGCATCTCAATGAGCGGGCGCTGTCGGTATTCGATATTCTCCTCGAAATCCTCCGGCGCGGCCAGGCCGCGGGGAGCATTCGCAAGCGGCCGATAGAAGGTCAGGCGGCAGCCGGCTGGGGGCTCATCCACGGCATGACCATGCTTGCGATCGATGGGCTCCTGGTGCCTGAGAAGGTGGGATCGGCCCCCTTGGATGCGGCCTTGAGCACACTGTTGGAAGGGCTGGCGAGCCCAGCAACATGACATTAACTGGCGCCATCCCGTTCGTCTTATGATCCGCCTACCGTATATCTGTGCCCTTCAATGTTCAGAGGCCTTATTCGTACCCGAGGGCAAGGTCATTGTGAACATCTGTCGCAGCGATCGCAGCCTGGCCGAAAGCGACTGCGATCTGGTTCAGGGCCCTGACCAGGTCGCCGATGGCATACACCCCCTCGACCGAGGTCCGCTGATGCTTGTCGACGACGACATAGCCCTCGTCGCAGCATTTGACGCCCATTGCCAGCGCGAGTTCGGAACGCACCCGGCATCCCATCGCCGGATAGATGACGTCAAACTGGCGCATCTCGCCGTCCTTGAGGATGGCCTGGTAGCCGCTGTCGGTGGGAACAAACTTTCTGAATGCGTCGCAAACAGCAATGTTCTCTTCCATGGCCACGCGCCGTGTGCTGGCGGAAAAATCGGGAAGATAGCGTGCGAGCATTGTGACGTGCTGCGTATACTGCTTGAGGAACAAGGCCTCTCGCAGCACCTGCGCCTCGTGACCGATGACCGCGACCTGACGATCTATGACTTCGTAGCCGTCACAAACCGGGCAAAGGCGTACGCTGCCTCTGGCGATGGCCTCGCGCAGTCGCGGAATTGCAGGCACGACATCGACGATACCTGTCGCCAGGAATACCTTGCGAGCGACGATCCGCCCGCCGTTGGTCTCGGCGCCGAACCCGCCTACGGTCGGCTCGACCGATGATGCCTGATCCTGGACCAGTTTCGCTCCGAACTTGGCGGCTTGGGCGCGAAGCCGCTGAAGAAGATCGGGGCCGCTGATCCCTTCCGGAAATCCCGGACAGTTACGGCTTTCCGCAATCAACCTCGCGCGCGCTTCACCCGCGTCGACCACGACGACCCGATGACGGAACCTGCCGAGATAGATAGCCGCCGCCAGCCCCGCAGGTCCACCGCCAACAATGAGAACATCCGCTTCGGTCGCGGACGAGGCTGAATGTCGGCGTTTGCGCGCGGGTCGATCCATCCGCGCCGAACGCATTCATGGGAAAGATGTTCCAGCGCCGAAATCGAAGCCACGACATCTGTCGCGGCAAGGCGTTACCACTCGATCGTCGGCCGCGCGATCATCAGCCAGAAAATCCCGAGGACGACAGCAAAGGCGGGAAAGCCGAAGGCGAACCACAGCCGGAAAAGCCTGGTATACCGGGCCGGCAGCGGGGCCCCCGTTTTGGCGGCTTCGGACGCCAGATTGCGCATTTCCATCTGCATCCATACCACCGGCAGCCAGAACACACCGGTGACGATATAGAGCGCAATGGACAGCACGATCCAGCCTTCGGAGAGCGAGTAGCCCGCCAGCCAGGCGAGCGCGAATCCGGTTATCGGCTGCGCCACGACGGCAGTTGCCGTGAAGAGAAAGTCGGCGACCACGACGATGCGCGCCACTGCTGCAATTGTTGCCGCGTTGCCGGTCCTGTGGGCGAGAAGCATGAAGAACGCGATGCCGGCGCCGGTGCCAAGCAGCACGCTGGCACCGATGACATGCAGGAACTTCAGCACGAAATAGAGCATCAGCGCTCCTCCAGGATCGCCAAGGCAACGAAGTGAAGGACGATGATCGGCAAGACCTTCAGGAATGGCCCAAGTGGCTCGTTCCACAGGTCCGGGCGCAGGAAAGTGCCCACGGCCAGATAGAGCAGCGAGAGCGCGATGCCAGCGTAGAGGCCTTTTCGCGCCGTTGGCCGCCAGGCTATCAGTGCGCCGACGACGATGTCGGCAAGAGCGCCGGCGATCACGGCAGGCGCCGACAAGATGCCAGCCCCCGTGCTTTGCATGAGGCCGATGCCGTTGCCGTAGCCAGTGGTCAGCGACACAATCCCTGTCATGATCCAGAACAACGGCAGCACGACGAAGATTGCAGGCTTGACGACATAAAGCCCGGCAAACCATTTTTCCTGCACCGTCGCAGGATTGAGCGCGAGGAACTGCGCCAGGCTTTGTGGCCGCATGCCGGTCAGGGAAATCCAGTCCGAGGGATCTCCGAGCGCGCCCCGTGCGATCTCCCTGGCGGCATTGGTGCGCATTGGGGGCCGCCAGCCGAGCATCGCGGCAAAATCGCCGAGGCAGTAGGCAATCCGCGCACCCCATCCCGGCAAGACCAGCCTGGCTGCAGGAGCCCAGCCGAGCCAGCGGCGGAAAGTACCGACGATCTCATCCATGGTCAGCTGTTCGGGACCGGCAAGCTCCAGCGCCAGACGAGACGGGCTGCCGGGATTGAGAAAGAAGAGCACCGTCGAGACCACATCCTCGAGCTGCACGACCTGCAGCCGGCCGGTATCTGGCATTGACGGCAGGACCGGCAGCGAGGCCAGGCCGCGAAACAATGCACTGGCCCCAAACACAGGCCGGCCGAGCACCACGGAAGGGCGAAGGATTATCCAGTCCAGGTCAAGCGCCATCAGCGCCTGATCGCCGGCATATTTCGTCGCCGAGAACGACGAAGGCTGTGCCCGATCCACTCCCATTGCCGAGAAGTGGATCACCTTGGCAACGCCGGCCCGCGCGCAGGCGAGAAAAAGAGCCGCCGCCGCATCGCGATGGACTTGCCCGGTCTTTTCGCGCGGGCTGTCCTGCAGAACGCCGGCACAGTTCACCACGGCATCGACGCCAGTCAGATGCGGCAGCCAATCTTCAGGGCGTAGCGCGGCTGCCATATCCAGCACCAATGTCTGGTAATCACGGGCGGCATTTGCCCGAGGGCTACGGGCGATGCCGACCACCTCATGTCCTTCGGAGACGAGGCGGGCGCAGATCGAAGCGCCGATAAAGCCGGTGGCTCCAACAACGAGAATTCTCATCGGACCCCGATCTCCGGCAGCCACGAGATCGTCGCCGTTCTATTCGGCGCGTATCTCTTCCATATCATCGATGTTTTTCCGGCGCTGCGAAAGCACACGTCCAGTTGCTCAGGGTTGCTGATGACCGCATGACCACGGTCTCTAACGCGATGGGGCGGAATCCTCATTCCTGTACTCATGAATGAGACCAAGGATTTGCGAGCGGACCAACTCGCGAGCCTCGGGCCGAACGAACGGCATCAAGAGTTCGACCCGTTCCTCGACGCTCTCGGGAAGATCCGCAGCAGGATCGACGAGGTCGTTGCCGTGCGCGTAGAGATTTTCCGTCAATTTCTTATCAAGGTCGGAAAAAATGCCCATTGATCTGCTCCAAACCAGCTTCTCTGCTTAATAGAAGGTTGACGAAAATGTTCCCCGGATGATCGATCACAACAGCTGCTTCTCCGGCCGAAGCGCTGGGACTGGTCCAGCTCCACTTGTCCGGGCGGCAAGGAATTCAGGCAGTATCTTAATGTGGGAGAATTAGAGAGACATTTGCGCGAGGTGCGAAAAAGCAACGCCAATACAGCTGATTAGTGACGACGTAGGTACTCTCGCAGATGTGGTATTGGCCGTCCGGCGATTCCTGCACACGGTCCCGTGGGATGTTGAAATTATGCGGCAAGTAAGTGTAACCACCGTCTATCCTGGACCGTACCGACGACCGAGGTATGGCGCGGCAATCAGAGCCACCGCAACACTTGAATTTCGTCAGTGGGTCGATCCTGTCCTCGTACCAATCATGGGCGCTGGCGGCAGTTGCGGTGGCGATACACATCGTGAAGACGAGGCTTCGCATGGCGTTCCCCCAGGTATTTGGCAGGCGCTGCTCGTTCGAGCGCCCATGTATATTAGCGTTCCATTAGAAACACCATTGGCCTCCGACCGACTGACGCAGTTCCAGCAAGCGACGCTCGCGCTGAATGACCGCATTGGGTCAACCCTGCCAACAACCGGGAGTTGTCTCACTCGTTTCCGTGTCGGCCAGGACGCGGTGAAAATGCGTTGGATTGAGGGCTAAATGCGCGCTCCCGATTATTGCGGTAGGCGATTGCTGCAGGTCCGTTTGCAGCCCCACATTGAAATCCCGTCACACTTGTAACTCTCACCTCTCCGGCTGCCCGAGATAGCGTCTTTTTATCGAAACCGTGGAAACGGCGAATTCGACCGCAGGACCGGAAATGACGATGTTTGCAGCAAAAGAGAAAGCCACTTCGTTGCTCGGGCAGGCGGTCGGTTTTGCCCGCTGGCTCGGGCTCGCCGCCGCACCGACCTTTGCCCTGATGGCCTGGATTTCTACTGTCGGCTCGAGCATGACCATGTGCTCTGCCGCCCCGCCTTTCATGCCGATCAACGACATGGCCCTGATGTACCTGCTGATGAGCCTCTTTCACGTATCGCCGTGGCTGAAGCTGTTTTCCGCCCGTTCGCAGCACTGCAACACTTCCGTCGCCCAAACCCAAGGAGACTGACAATGCAACACGCTGTTGTTTCACGCGATAACTGGCTGACCGCCCGCCGGGACCTCCTGCGAGCGGAGAAGGAACTCACGCAGCTTCGCGACAAGGTCGCACGCGAGCGGCTCGCCTTGCCCTGGGTGCGGATCGACAAGGAATACGTGTTTGACACGTCGGATGGTCCGCGTGCGCTCGCCGATCTCTTCGACGGCCGCTCGCAACTTCTCGTGCAACATTTCATGTTCGCGCCGGGATGGAAGGAAGGCTGCCCGAGTTGCTCGTTCATGGCTGATCACACCGACGGCATGAACAAGCATCTGGCGCATCACGATGTAACCATGATCGCCGTCTCGCGCGCGCCGCTTGCCGATATTGAGCGCTACCGCAGACGTATGGGCTGGCAGTTCCGATGGGTGTCCTCGAACGGCAGTCCGTTCAACTACGATTTCCGGGTCAGTTTCACGCCCGAAGAGGTCGCCAGCGGGCACATCGACTACAACTACGGCGAATGGCGGGACACCGGCGAGGAATGGCCTGGCCTGAGCGCCTTCTACAAGGATGAGGCTGGCACCGTGTTTCACACGTACTCCACCTTCGGCCGCGGTGTAGAGGTGATGATGGGCACCTACGCCATGCTCGACCTCATGCCAAGGGGGCGCAACGAAGCTGAGGGAATGGACTGGGTGCGCCGCCACGACCGCTACGCGTAGGCCCGCGAGGACGGTGGAATGATGCCGGACGGTAAAACGAGAAATATTCGTCGCACCTGCAAGCTGTTGCTTCCCCAACAGCGTGTGTACGTGACGACGATTGTCTTGGGCGCCGATCAATTCGCGAACGGCGTCGGCAGGGGTCTTACGGCCCGCTCTCTCACGCGTCACCTACGGTCACCGGAATGAGTGCTGTGACTTCAGGGTGATGGAGGGTTCTCGTCAGCCAGTTCTTGCTCTCGCCGGTCAAGCTCCTTCTGAAGCTTCAGAGCTAATGCGAGAAGCCTCGGCGACAGAGTTGGATCGCCTTCCAGTCCTAATCGCTTGCGTAGGCTCCGACGATTGTCTTCCGAACGGACCAGTTCTCGGAAGCCACGATCGCTCTCTCTGGTTGCCATGACGGTCACCTTCAGCTTTGAACGCAACTCGTCGATTGCCAAAGGGTTCCATGAGGGGCCGGATTATCTCGCTAAAGCGCGTCTCGGCTGAATGGATTCATGTGACGCTAAGTTCTTGTTTTATGCATGTTGTTATCGCAAAACCGCTTACGCGACATGCATTAGATCTTTCGAGCGGTGATCGGATAACTAAGCGGGATTGAGCGGATACTGCTCGTGCTCATCGAAAGCCACCAACAGGCCCAGGGCAGCAGCGACTTCGAGAATGGCTTCGGTCAGATCGTCATTGGATGCGACCAAACCAGGTGCAGCCTGCCGAACCTGGTTTAATGCCGCTTTGACCGAGACGGTATCGCCATAGCCGGCCCTGTTGAGGACTGCGGCAATCGCCTGATCTAGAACTGGACCGACCCTATGGACGATGCTCATCCACCTTCCCCCCCGGGAACGCGAGAGGGTATAGTAGCGTGTCTGGGGCCAGGATGCAACCGACGCGCGAAACCACGCCAAATTGGCTCTGGTGCTCGGGCGCAAAATGCGGCGGATCAACCCTGAGCGGTGCTACGGCGCCGGTTAACCACAGATTGCAGCTCAGCTATTCGAAGGAATAGGTGAAACCTCCTTCGGAGGCTCCGACCGTCACCTTCGTCATCTTTTCGCCCTCGAGCGACCGGTTCAGAACGCCACGGCTCAACTCCGGCAGAAGCGTGTTAGTCAAAATGGCGTCGATCATTCGCCCGCCGGATTCGATCTCGGTGCAGCGGGCTTTGACCAGATCCATGACACCGTCACCGATCACCAACTCGGCATCGTTGCTCGAGCGCAGGCGGCGGGCGATCTTGGCGAACTGATGGCGGGTGATCGCTTCGATCATCATGTCCGAGAGCGGGTAGTAAGGGATGGTCACCACCCGGCCAAGAAAGGCCGCTGGGAAAACCTTCAGCAGCGGGGCGCGCAGTGCTGTGTCGAGATCGTCGAGCCCCGCCCGCACCGTGCCGCTGCTGGTCCGGTCCATGATGACTTCGGAACCAACGTTCGAGGTGAGCAGGATCAGCGTGTTCTTGAAATCGATCCGCCGGCCTTCACTGTCGTCCATCATTCCCTTGTCGAAGACCTGGAAGAAGATTTCGTGCACGTCCGGATGCGCCTTCTCGACCTCGTCAAGCAGGATCACCGAATAGGGCTTGCGCCGGACCGCCTCGGTGAGGATGCCGCCCTTGCCGTAGCCGACATATCCGGGTGGCGCGCCCTTCAAGGTAGAGACCGTGTGCGCCTCCTGGAACTCGGACATATTGATCGAAATGAGGTTCTGCTCGCCGCCATAGAGCGTCTCGGCCAGGGCCAGCGCGGTTTCGGTCTTGCCGACGCCCGAGGGACCGCAGAGCAGAAACACCCCCACCGGCTTTTCGGGCGCGCCGAGCCCGGCGCGGCTAGTCTGCACGCGCTTGGCAATCATTTCCATGGCGTGATCCTGACCGACCACGCGCTCGGACAGCGTGACGGCGAGCCGCAGCGCCTTTTCGGTCTGGCTCGACAGCATCCGGCCAGTCGGGATGCCGGTCCAGTCCTGCACCACCGCCGCCACGGCGTTGCGGTCGACCGACGGCAGGATCAGCGGCGTCTCGCCCTGCGCTTCTGCGAGTTCGGCCATCAGCTCGCGCAGCCGCGCGAGATCGGCAGCCGGATCGGGTGGAGAAGGATCGGCAGTGGCCGTTGCTTCCGCATCGGTTTCGGGCGCATCGGGCGCATCGGGTTCGGGCGCTTTGATCTCAGATACATCGGCGCCTGCGGTTTCGGCCACCGCCCCCGAAGGCTCCACGGCGTCGAGCGGCACACCCTCGCCGCGCAGCCTGGCGCGCAGTTCGAGTATCTCGCCAACCAGCGCCTTTTCCCGATCCCAGCGTTGCTGCGCGGCAGCAAGCGTGAGTTCGGTCTCGGCAAGCCCGGTTTCGACCCGAGCCTGCCGGTCGGCCACGTCGATGCCGATCGCTGCCTCGCGGCCGATGATGGCGCCCTCGACCTCCAGCGCCTGGCGGCGGCGCATGATGTCCTCCACCTCGGCCGGGGTGGCGTGCTGCGAAATGGCGACACGGGCGCAGGCGGTGTCGAGAAGGCTCACGGCCTTGTCGGGCAGTTGCCGTGCCGGGATGTAGCGGTGGGAGAGGCTGACCGCCGCCTCGATCGCCTCATCGAGTATCTGCACCTTGTGATGCTGCTCAAGAACACCGGCGACACCACGCAGCATGAGAACGGCGACCGCTTCCGACGGCTCCTCTATCTTGACGACCTGGAAGCGACGGGTAAGCGCCGGGTCCTTCTCGATGTGCTGCTTGTATTCGGCCCAGGTCGTTGCTGCGATGGTGCGAAGCTCACCGCGCGCCAGCGCCGGCTTCAGCAGATTGGCCGCATCACCGGTTCCTGCCGCGCCGCCGGCGCCGATCAAGGTGTGCGCTTCGTCGATGAAGAGGATGACCGGCGTTTCCGAGGATTGCACCTCGTCAATGACCGCCTTCAACCGTTTTTCGAATTCGCCCTTTACGCTGGCGCCCGCCTGCATCAGGCCGACATCAAGCATGCGCACGCTGACGCCCTGCAGCGTCGGCGGCACGTCGCCCTCGGCAATGCGCAAGGCAAAGCCCTCGACGACCGCGGTTTTGCCGACCCCCGCCTCGCCGGTCAGGATCGGATTGTTTTGCCGGCGCCGCATCAGGATATCGACGATCTGCCTGATCTCGGGATCGCGCCCGACCACCGGATCGATCTTGCCGTCGCGGGCGCGCTGGGTCAGGTCGGTGGCATATTTGGCCAGCGCCGAATCCCCGCCCGGAGCCCGCCGCGGTGTTTCGGCGGCGGCAACCGCAGTCGCGGCGCCGGCTTCGAGCGAACCCTCCATGACGTCCGCGAACCGCGCAATAACGGCCTGCGCATCGATCTTGTCGAATTCGCCGCTGATCTTCGACAGCAGGCCTTCCAGCACCGGCGTCTTCAGGCAGGCGAGCAGAATATGCGCACTGCGCACTTCCTCGACGCTGAATTCCAGTCCCGCCAGGCCCCAGGCCTCCTGGATGGCGTGAAAGATATGATCGGAAAATTCCTCGATGGAAGTGGCGCCGTAAGGCAGCTTGTCGACGGCGCGGGTCATATCGGCCGTGAGCCGGCTCGCATCCACCCCGGCGTCTGCCAACATCAGTTGCACATCCGAGCGCTCTGAGAGCACCAGCTGCTCGATGAAGTGAACGAGCTCGACATAAGGATTGCCGCGCAGCTTGGCGGTGTCGGCCGCAGCCTTGAAGGCGCGCAAACAGATGGGATTGAGCTTGCCGACCAGTTCCTTGCGTTTAAAGCTCTGCGACGACCGGCGCTGTTCCATCGAACTTGCCCCTCCAATCTGCCAGCCAACAAATTGCCACATAAGCAGCGACTTGACAAAGAGCGTTTATGAGCAGGGCGTCCGGGTGTTCGATTCAGTCGATTTCCTCCGTCCCGCCAGGCGCCGGCGCCATCGGCTGCAACGCCATCGAACGCCCCGCCTTTTGGCGATGCACTCACCCGACAGGGTTCGACAATTGCGCTAGCGCTTTCGAGCCCAGCGCGCCGGTTGCAGGCGCGTATTGAGATTGAGCATCAACTAAATTGTGGTAAAGTGTCGCAGTGTGGTAACGTTGGGTCAGGCACGGCCCAAGAGCCGCGCGCGGGGGATGGTGTGATCGATCTCGCACTCTGGCTGAATCCGCTGGACGGTGAAAATCCGTCGGGCGAGGATTTGCGCAACGATCCAGCCTTTCATGAGCTGGAGCGTCTCACCGAGCCGCAGGTCAAGGTCGTCCATGGCGGCCACAACCAGCCCTCGTCGCAAAGCACCATTCCGGTCGACTGGCCTGCCGTCCTCGACAAGGCGGAGGAATTGCGTGCGCATGGCCGGGATCTGCGCCTGCTCGTCATTGTCACGCGCGCGCTGGCCAATGAGCAGCGGCTCGCCGGGCTCGCGCATGGCCTGACCCTTGTTGCGCGGAGCTTCGATCAGCATTGGGAGACCATGCACCCGGCCCTGCGGCCCAGTGCTTCACCACGCGACGCCGCCTTGCGTCGCATCAACGCCCTGCTCGACCTCCAGAATGGCCAGGACGGGCTGCTGGCGGACTTGCGGCGAATGATTTTCTTCGCGCCGCGCCCTATGGGACCGATCAGCGGACGCGACCTGGAACAAGCCGCACTCGACGAACGGGTGATGCTTCTGGAAGCGGCTTCGGGATTGAATGCGGCGGAAAAGGCAACGCTGGCCAGCGCGCACGGTCAACTGCTGAACCGGGTTCATAGCGGGTGCAAGGCGCAGGCCGATCAAGCCAATGCGGAGATGATGTCGCTCATTGCCGATGCTCATGCGGCGATCACCGCTCTTGATGCGGTCGAGACGGCTCTCAACGGCCGTCTGCAGGGCGGTGGCGCCGCTGTTCCGGAATTGAAACGGTTTCTGCAGCGTTTGCTGTCGACCCTCGAACGGAATTCGGCAATCGAAACGGCGACGAACGGCGCGGCCGAGCCAGCCGCCACGACTGCAGATCCGGAAATGCCTGCTCGAAACGGTCAAATGGCTGCTCGCAAGGATCATGGAGCCGATACCATGGCAAGTCTGGCGAGTTACGCGGAACCGAGCACGGGGCTGCCGGAGCGGATTTCCTCGCGCGACGACGTCGTCAAATGCCTCGACCTCGTCGTCGCCTTCTATGACCGCACCGAACCGTCGAGCCCGATCCCGCACCTGGCCCGCCGGGTGCGCCGGATGGTGCATATGGATTTCGTTGAACTGATGGAAGATCTCGCCCCGTCGGGGCTGAAGGAATTCCGGCTGCTTGCCGGCGTTCCCGATGCCAAGAAGACGGCCCAGAAGGATGAAAGGTAACGAGCCATGGCAGCTGAAAGCAAAGCGAAAGTCATCGAACGGAACCGCGCTCCGCGCGTGCAGATCGCCTATGACGTGGAAACCTATGGCAGCCCGACGACGATCGAATTGCCGTTCGTCATGGGGGTGATGGCCGATCTTTCCGGCGCTTCACAGACCAAGGAAGCGATGAAGTCGGTGCTGGACCGCTCCTTTGTCGAGACCGACGCGAACCGCTTCCCGCGTTTCATGGAGGCGCTTGGACCGCGCGTCAAAGCCCGCGTGAAGAATACGCTGCCCCAGGCTGAGGGCGCCGAGCGGGATGAAGAGCTGGCACTCGATCTTACCTTCACCAAGATGGGCGATTTCGCCCCGGACAAGATTGCCGAGCAAGTCCCGCAACTGGCCGAGATCCTCAAGATGCGTCGCCAGCTCGAAGAACTGCTCGGCTTCATGGATGGCCGCGTCGACGCCGAAAAGCGCATAGCGCAGCTTCTGAACAACGAGCCGCTTCTTGGCAAAATCGCCAGCCAGGCATTGTCGGACGAAGACAAGGTTGAGGTGTAGTCATGGCCGAACAGCAAAAGACCGCAGCCGTCGCCGCCGAGGCGGAGACCATCGATCTCGGAGAATTCAGCGGGCTCCTGGAAAAAGATTTCAAGGTCAAGAAGGACGACAGCGAGAAGCTGCAGCAGCTCGTTCGCAATCTCGCGCTGGCGGCACAGTCGCGATCCGACACCACGACCATCTCGTCCAACGCGATCAAGTCGATCAAGTCGCTGATCGCGGGCATCGATAAGATGCTGTCGGAGCAGGTCAACGAGATCCTGCACGCGCCGGAAGTGCGCGAAATGGAAGGCACATGGCGCGGCCTGTGGTATCTCATCAACAACACCGAGACGGATCAGAAGCTGAAGATCCGGGTGATGAACATTTCCAAGGAGCAGCTCGCCGACACGCTTGAAGACTATGAAGGCCAGATGTGGGACCAGAGCCCGATCTTCAAGAAGGTCTATACGGACGAGTATTCGATGCTGGGCGGCGAGCCGATCGGCTGCCTGATCGGCGCCTACGAATTCTCCAACCATCCGCGTGACGTCGGCCTGTTGCGCAACATCTCGGGCGTCTGCGCCTCGGCGCACACGCCGTTCATTGCGGCGGCCTCGCCGCGCCTGTTCCGCATGGACAGCTGGCAGGAACTGCCGAACCCGCAGGACCTGCAGCAGATCGTCTCCAACGCCGCCTACGCCTCGTGGCAATCGCTGCGCGAGAGCGAGGATGCGCGCTATATCGGCCTGACGATGCCCCGTGTCCTGGCACGGCTTCCCTACGGCACGGATACCGTTCCGGTGAAGGGTTTCACCTTCGAGGAAGAGGTCCAGGGCGACCACAACAAATATGTCTGGATGAACGCCGCCTTCCCGATGGGCGTGAACATAAACCGCAGCCACAAGCTCTATGGCTGGGGCACGCAGATCCGCGGCGTCGAGAATGGCGGCACGGTCATCAACCTGCCGGTGCACTCCTTTCCCACCGACGACGGATCGGTGGCGATGAAATGTCCGACGGAAGTCGCCATCGACGACCGGCGCGAGGCGGAACTGGCCAAGCTCGGCCTGATGCCCATCCTGCACCGCAAGAACACCGATCTGGCGGCTTTCATCGGCGCGCATTCGCTGCAGGACGACGAGACCCGCGCCGGCCGGCTGGTCGATCCCGACGCGCAGTCGAACGAGCGACTGAGCGCCAACCTGCCCTATCTGTTCCCGGTTTCGCGGTTTGCGCATTACCTCAAGGCCATCGCGCGCGACAAGATAGGGTCGTTCAAGGAGCGGTCGGACATGCAGATCTGGTTGACCGAGTGGATCAACCGATACGTGCTGGCCAACCCGGCCTTTGCCGACGACAAGGCGCGCGCCAAGCGCCCGCTTGCCGCCGCTGAAGTCCAGGTGGACAGCGTCGAGGGGCGGCCGGGCTACTACAACGCCCGCTTCTATCTGCGCCCGCATTACCAGTTGGAGGGCATCAACGCCTCGCTTCGTCTGGTGTCGGAACTACCGTCCGTAAAGGCTTGATTTACAGCAACATAATCCTGTTTGTTTTGAAAACGCTGGAGGAAGACAATGCCCGTGAAAATTGATGGTTTTCTAAAAGTTCCGGATATCAAAGGGCCAAGCGTTCGAGACGGCCATGAGGACGAAATCGAAGTCCACGGGGTCGATTATAAGATAATCGCGCCATACGATCCGAATTCGCTCTCACGCCGCGGTCGCGTGTCGCTGGGGATGATCAAGTTCACCAAGCATTATGACAAGTCATCGCCCTATCTGAAAAAGGCGCTGTTCGACAACAAGGCACTGGACGAAGTGGTGTTCTCCGCCCGCCGGACCATCGATGGCGAGACCAGCGACTATCTGGTCGTCACCCTGACCGACGCCTCGATCATGGAATACGACATGTCGCAGGCCGAGGACGAGGAAGACCTGATCGAGGAGGAGGTCAGCTTCGCCTACAAGAAGATCAAGTTCGTCTATGACAAGGATGACGAAATCGAAATGGATGTCTATGTCGGCAAGTGAGGCGCGGCGGCCCGGCGCCGACAAGCTACAGGTTACCGGCAGTTCGCGGGCGAAACGCGAGGCGGTCCAGCCCTCTCTTTGGGACCGCCTCGTCAACGATCTGCCGGGCGTCACCTCCGAGATCGACGGGCTGCGCCAGACCTTGCAGGACGAGTTGGGCGCCGACCGGCTGGACACGCTGCTTGCCGGCAGCGCGCGGCTTATCGATGCCGACGCGGAGCTGACGTCCGATCAGAAGCGACGTCTGCACCGCCTGGGCTTTCAGACCCAACACCGCGCCGAGATCGAAAGCCGTGGCGTGGTCGTATCGGCCCGTGTCCTCAGGGAGGCGGTGCGGCGCGACATCGAGGCCCTGTTCAACACCGAGCGTTTCGAAGCCGTTCCGCTGCTTTCCGATTTCGAAACCGAACAGGCTGCAGACAATCCGCCGTCGCTGGCCGATTTTCCCGAAGTGCGCCGAAGCGTGGTCAACTACGGCGTTCCGTCGTTTTCGGGCCGTTCGTCGCGCGACTTTGATCGCGATACCCTGGCGCGCGAGATCCGCTCGGTTCTTGCCACGTTCGAGCCGCGTCTCAAGGAAAGCGCAACCAAGGTAGCGGTGACCCTTGGCGACAAGAGTGCGGGCCTGAAGATCGAGATAGACGCTGTGCTGATCATGACGCCGACGCCGGAACGCATGCGCCTGCGCACGACAGTCAACCTCGATAACGGCTTGGCGCGGACCGAATTCAGGGAAAGCTGAGATGGATCGGGTCTTCGTAGAATATTACGAGGAGGAACTGACCCATATCCGCGGACTCGCGGCGGAATTTGCCGACATGCATCCGGCGGTGGCACGCAATCTATCTCTCGATACCGTCCCCTGCCCGGATCCGTATGTCGAGCGGCTGCTTGACGGCGTCGCTTTCCTGGCTGCACGCACCCGATTGAAAGTCGACGCCGAGCGTTCGCGGTTTTCACGCAGCGTTCTGGATGTCCTTTACCCCGATCTGGTTACCCCGGCGCCGGCAACGGCGATGGCAGTGCTGAAACCCGGCCAGCAGGTCCAGTCGATGATTGCCGGCCATGTCATCAAGCGGAACACGCGGCTGGTGTCCAGTCTGCAACCCGGCCTGTCGACGCGCTGCACATTCACCACCGCGCAGGAAATCACGCTTTGGCCGATAACCATCAATTCGGTCAGCTATTTCCAGGATCGCAGCGGGTTGGCGGCGGCCGGCATGACACCGATCGGCGGCGCAGGCGGCGAGGCGGCGCTGAGCATCACGCTGGGTCGGACCGGAAAAGGCAAGCTCGGCGAACTGGCGCTCGACCGGCTTGATTTCTATTTTGCCGGGCGCACCAAGGCGCCATTGCTGTTCGACGCGATTTTCGGCGCCTGCTCGGCCGTTGGCGCCCGCGCCGAGGGCAAGGCCAATCCGCTATCGCGGTTGCCGGAACCCGAAATGGTCGGCATCAGCGACGACGAGGCGTTGATGCCGCGTACCCGGCCGACCTTCGAAGGCTACCGCCTGCTGCGTGAATATTTCATGATGCCCGAGCGCTTTCACTACGTGCGGGTTTCAGGACTGCAACCGGTCGTGCGCCGATGCGAGGCCGGGGTCGAGATCATCTTCATGTTCCGGCGCCCGGTGCCCGAGCTTGCCGATGTGACGCCGGCGGATTTCGAACTTTTCGCGACGCCGATCATCAACCTGTTCGAGCGTGACTGCAACGTCATCGAGCTTGATCCCCGCAGAACGCGGCAAGTGCTGCATGCCGACCGCACGCGGGCGCGCGACTTCGAAATCTATCGGGTGACCCGCGTCGAGGACGCCGATGCCGAGGGTCCTGACGCCGAAATTCCAGAACTCTTCAGCCTGGGGCAAAACCGCAGCAGCGGCTGGGTCTATTCCACCGAACGGCGCCCTCGCCGCGCCACCGAAGATGAACGGCGCGACGGACTGACCCGCACTTCTTACACCGGAGACGACGTTTTCCTTTCGGTTTCACGGCCGCCCGGAAGCCCGGCCAACCGGCCGCTGAAGCGTCTCGACATCATGGCGCTTTGCACCAACCGCGATCTGCCGATCCTCGACGACAACCCTACCCTGACGCTGGAGACAGGCGATCCGGTCGAAACGGTCCGGCTTACCGGTGCCTTGCGCCCGCCGCAGCCGGCGATCCCGGCGGCGCTGCCCGCGGGCGCCGAAAGCGAATCCCGAGCCGATAATCTCGCATGGCGGCTCGTGGCGCAGCTGGCCCTCAACTTCCTCAGCCTCGCCAAGGAAGGCCGCGGTGTCGATCCGCTGCATGCGCTGCTCGATCTTTATGCCGACCGGGGAGATCCGAGCCTGGCTCGCAACGTGCACTCGATCGTTCGCATCGACTCGCGCTCCGTCATCGAACGGCTGCAGATCGATGGGCCGATGTGCTTCGGACGGGGCACGGAAGTGACATTGCATGTGGACCAATCGGTCCTGGCCGGGCAAAGCACATTGCTGCTTTCGGCCTTGCTTGCACGGCTGTTTGCCCGTCACGCCGGAATAAACGGCTTTGTGCGGACCCGCACGCGGCTGCTGCAGAAGCAGGAGGATGTGCCATGGCCGATGACGCCCGGCAATCGCTACCTGATCTAGGCAAGCTCGACCCGGGCCGGGCCGAAGCGCTGGATGATACGTTCGACTTTTTCGAACTGTTGCGCCGGCTCGAACAACGCGGCGGGCTGTTCGGCTATTCCGGCCGCGCCGATCGCGAGCCGGCAAGGCTCGGGCAGCATGTGCGTCTCAGCTTTTCCGCCAGGGACGTGGTTGAATTCCGCGAAGCGAAGGACAACTCTCCGGGGAAGGACCGGACACCGGCCCGGGTCACCGTTGCAAATCTCGGGCTGATGGGACCGGAAGGCCCGATGCCGCTTCATTTGACACGCTGGGTGCTCGATCGTCTGTCGCAGCGCTGGTTCACCGGCGCTGACGCACGACAGACCGTCGACACGACGTTCGTGGATTTCGTCAATATTCTCCAACACCGGATGATCGCCCTGTACTATCGGGCCTGGGCGGACGCGCATCCGGCGGTACAGGTCGAACGTGCGGTCGGCGGCCGGGTCAGGGCCATGCTTGAAGCCATGGCGGGAACCGGGCTTCCCGGCACCCAAAATCCCGATCTCGACGCAGTAAAACTTCGCCAGGCCGCGTCGCTCGCCAGCCAGGTCGACGGTCCGGAGCGGCTGACGCTGTTCCTGGCGGAAGCGTTCAAGGTGCCGGTCGCGATCAAGGAGTTCGTTGCCACCTGGATGACCATACCGGCGACGCTCCAGACCCGGCTTACTCAGGCTTACGCAGTGCTGGGTCGCGGGGCGACGATCGGCCCGCGCGTTTTCAGCCGCCAAAGCAGGATCGAGCTCCGCGTCGGCCCGATCGGCTATGAGGAGTTCAAGTCGTTCCTGCCGGGCGGCCAACGTCTGAAACTGTTCAAGCAGGCGGTTCGCGACATGGTCGGGGAATCGCTCGACGTCGATCTGCGGATCGTGCTGGCGCGCGAAGCCGTGCCGCCGCCCCGTATCGGAGCGGTACAGCTCGGCCGAACCACCTGGCTTGCGCGGCCCGCTGAAAGGGGCGATGCTGACGATATGCGGCTGCGGACGATCGTCGGATGGCGGCCGGAAATGGCGGAGGTCGCGGCATGAGTCTGCTGCTGACGCTGGAGCACGGACCACGCACCCAGGCGGTACGGCAGACCCGGCTGGACGAGGGTGAACTGGTGATCGGCCGTAGCGCGGACGCGGACTGGCAGATCGACGATCCCGACATGTTCGTTTCACGCGCCCATTGCAGGATCACCGGCGGGCCGGATGGATATTTCGTCACCGACACATCAAGCAGCGGTCTGTTCATAAATGATTCCGACAGCCCGCTCGGCGCTGGCACGTCGGCCCGTCTTCAGAACGGCATGCGGCTGAGGCTGGGCGACTACATCGTATGCGTCGATCTGCAGACGCCGGTCGCTCAGGCACCAGCGGCCAGACAATCGTTCGCCGAACCGTCACCGCCGGCATCGCGAGCGCCGGTAAGCATCGGCCGCGATGACTTCTTTTCAGCCACGGTCGAAGAAGAGCCGCGCCGGCCGCGTCCCGCCGATCTGCCGAACCCGTTCGAGCAACCCGTTCCAGGAGCGTTCGAGCGCGCCAACCAGCGCAGTTCGCCTGCCTTCGACGACCCGTTCAGCCTCGACCCGGTATCGACGCCGGCGCCGAATGGCGCTGGCTATTCCGAACCGCGTGGTGCGCCGGACGCCGCAGACCCATTCAGCTTCGATCCGGTACCTTCCGGTGCAAGCGAGCCCGTTCCAGGCCAGCCCGTTTCAAGCCAGCCCGTTTCAAGAAAGTCCTCCGAATTCGATGACGGTTTCGGTTTCGGGCCGGCCGCGTCGCCCGATTTGAGAAACGGCGCCGGCTCGACCGGTCAACGCAAACACATCGCCCCAGAGCCGCAGCCGGCCAATCCCTGGGATTTGCCTGGGCCCGCGGCAGCTAGCCCTTCTCCGCCACGTGCCGCGCCCAGGCCCGCCCCCTCCCCGGCAGCGGCGCAACCGGCGAACACGGCGCTTCGCAGCGCATTCTTGCGCGGCATGGGTGTTGAGGAAGCCGATTTTCCCGGACGCGACAGCATCGCGGAAATGGAAAAATTCGGTCGCGAGTATCGGCTGATGATGGAAGGTCTGATGCAGCTGCTGCGCAAGCGGGCCGAGGAAAAAGGCAACGCGCGCGTCGCCCAGACGGTGGTTGGGGCCTCTGAAGTCAATCCGCTAAAATTTCTGCCGACGGTCGACGACGCCATCGTGACCCTCATCGCCGAGCGCAGCCCCGGATTTCTGGCCGGTGAAGCGGCAATCGCCGACGCGGTCCGCGATCTCGCGCAACATCATGTGCGCGCCTGGCGAGGCGTGCAGTCCGCCTTGCGACGAATGATAGACCGTTTTGACCCGGCCGAGATCGAGAAAGAGCTCAAATCGAGTTCCGCGATCGGCACCGTGCTTTCGGGCGGGCGCCGCGCAAAACTGTGGGAGCTTTACCAGAAACGCCATCGTGACATCGCTCAGAGTGCGGAATCGAGCTTTTTGGGCGAAATCGGCGCTGATTTTCGGGATGCATATGAGGAGGAGTGAAACATGATCGATCGCCGCGAACTTATCGTTGCCCTGGGCGCAACCGGGCTGCTTGCTGCTTGCCAGAGCGGTCCGCCGAAACCATCCGCGGTGACCGTCAACCTGACCGGCGCGGCCGGCATGAACCCGGGACCAGGCGGCGGCGACCGGCCGGTGACAGTCCTGGTGATGCGGCTGCGCAGCACCGGTAAATTCAATTCGGCCGATTATTTCGCACTGCAGGGAGATGCCGGCTCCGCACTCGCAGGCGATCTCATCGGATCCGACCAGATCTCCGTCGGGCCTGGAAAGACCGCATCCAAAACCATCACGGTCGAGCCGGACGCGGCTGCGCTGGGCTTCGTGGCCCTCGTTCGCGAGCCCGGCGGCCGGACCTGGCGTACAACCAAGTCGGTGTCGTCGGGATCAACAGTTACCGTCAACGTCACGCTTGGCAGCGGCGGCATTTCCGCCTAGCGGCCAGGGCAAGGGGTGCTCGATGCAGGAAGTAGCGGCATGAGCGATGCAAACAGGGTGCTGTGGTCCGAAGGCCTGTTTCTCCGGACCCAGCATTTTCAGCAGCAGGATCGCTTTTTCGAGGCGACCGTGCGCGGCGCGTTGCAGGCCGGGCAGCTGCATACGTTCGGCTTTCAGCAGCTGACGCTGGACCAGGCGATGCTCGATGCCGGCCAGGTCTCGATCCTGTCGGCACGCGGCATCTTTCCGGATGGAACCCCCTTCTCCATCCCGGACCTGATGGACGCGCCACGACCGCTGCCGGTCACCGCCGATACCGGCGCCGGACCAGTGCTGGTCGCCCTGCCGCTCGAGCCTGCCGGCGGTGTCGGCTTCGATCCGGCGCACGCCGCATCGACAGGGGCACGCTATCATGGGCGGATCGTTTCGGTGCGCGACGCCGTCCAGGGCGGTTCGGATCCTGAAGAAATCGAAATCGCCCGCCCGCAGGCGCTGCTGATTGCACCGGGAAAATCGGTTGGCGGCTACACCGCCCTGCCGATAGCCGATATCAAAGGGGTTCGAGCCGACGGCGGCGTCTCGCTGGACGAGACGTTCCTGCCGCCGACACTGGTCACCGGAGCGGTGGCCTGGTATCGGCAGCTGCTTCTGGAAGTTGTCACCGGCCTCGACCAGATCGCCGAGGCGCATGGCAAGATGGTCATGGGCGGACCAGGGCGCAGCGTCGAAGACCTGCTGATGCTCAATCTCGCCAATGCGGCGCGTCCGCGGCTGGCGCACATGCTGGCTCAGGATGTCTTCCATCCGGCCGAGCTTTACCTGGAGCTTGCCGGTCTTGCCGGTTCAATGGCGACCTATGGCTCGAGCGCGCGACGGCTGAGCGAGTTGCCCGCCTACGATCACATGGCGCCCGGCCCCGCCTATTCGGCGCTGGCGGACGCCTTGCGCTCGCTCATCCTGAGCCTGCGCTACATCGAGCCTAAATCACGCGCACTGCCGGTCATGCGGCATTCGACCAATGTCTGGAAAATCCGCATCGACAACCCAAAACTGCTGGTGGCCAGCCGGATCGTCATCCGGGTCGGCTCCGAGTTGTCGGAAGACGCGTTGCGCAAGATTTTCGTCAACCAGGCGACCGTCGGTTCGGCCGATCAGTTCGAGGGCCTGTGGAAATCCCGTCTACCCGGCATTCCGCTGAAACCGCTGCATTCCCAGCCGCGCGAAATCCCCTACGATGGCGATCGGCTGTGCCTTGAGCTGGACCAGAAAAGCGAGCACTGGGCCTCGCTGCTCGATGCCCCCGGCTTCGTCATCGGCGTGTCGGGCGTGCTGCCGAGCGAGCCGCAGGTCGACTGCTATTCGGTAAACAGGTGAGATGATGAGCCGGGATGATCCTTTCGGACTGTCGGAGGATCGCGAACGCACGCGCATACGACTGACCGGCGCGCCGATGCCGCGACCGATGACGCCACTGTTGTCGGGCGTGCCAATCAAACGGTCGCGCACCCATCCGAACACGCTGGTCAACGCATTCGCGCCGCTGCTCGAGTTCGCGCCCGAGCTGGAAAGCGCGCTGCCGCCGGAAAATCCGGAAGCGTTGCGCACCCGGTTGCTCGATGAGTTGGTTCGGGCGCGTGACGCGGCAATGGCGGCGGGGTCCTCCCTGGAGCGCGCCGACCAGGCAGCCTGGGTGGTGGCGGCATTGCTCGATGATTTGGCCCTGAACACGCCATGGGGCGGCGCCAGCGCATGGCCGCGCCAGCCGCTTGTGGTGATGCTGCGAGGCGATGTCGATGCCGGCACGCAGTTCTTCACGCGTCTCGACGAACTGGAGCGGCATCCGAACCGGGATCGCGAATTGCTCGAACTGCAATATCATTGCCTGGCGCTCGGCTTCCGCGGCAAATATCGTGTGCCAGGCCGGTCGGGCGACCGCTCGCTCAATGCCGTTCGCGTTGCTGCGGCGCGCTTTCTGCGCGATGCCGATGCCGACGGCGCGCCGCTGTCGCCGAACTGGAAAGGCGTGAACGCATCCGACGAGCCGCAGCGGTTCATCGTGCCGATCTGGGTGATGGGGCTCGGCGCGGCGGTTCTCGCCACTGCAATCTATCTCGGGCTGTCGATGGGACTGAGCAGTCAGGCGGTCGAGCTTTCGACGCTGGTTCGTGCTTTGCCGCCGCCAGCCCGCGGCGAAATCAGCCGGACATCGCCACAGGTCGACGCGCCGCCGCCGGAGGCAGTGGATTTCGCGCTGGTCCCGGAGTTCCAGGCCGGAGCGCCGGCCAATCTCAGAGCTGCGCTAAGCGGCACCGAGAGCGTTTCGCTGGCCAGGCTGATCATACAGGCCTCCAACCCCGAACTGTTCCAGTCGTCGCGGCCGACACTGACGGAAGGCTTCGAACCGCTGATCGGTTCAATCGCCAAAGTGATCCTCGCCAATCAGGAACTGATCGGAAACATCACCGTGGTCGGCCATACCGACAGTATTCCCTTGCAACGGTCCAACCCGCTTTCCACCAACCAGCGGCTGTCGGAAGCACGCGCAGCAACCATTACCGAGATGCTGGTCCAGAACGGTGTGCCGCAGGACCGCATTCGCTTCGAAGGACGTGCAGCTACCGATCCAGTGGCCAACGACAGCACCCGCGCGGGACGGGCCTTGAACCGCCGCGTCGAGGTGCTGGTCGAAAAGAGGCTGTAAGATGTTCATCCTGCGCTTCCTCTGGGCGGTTCTGACATCGCGCTGGCTGTGGACGCTGATCGGCATCGCGCTGCTTTCCCTGGTTATCTGGGTGTTCGGCCCGATCGTCAGGGTCGGTGCATACGAACCCTTCGCCTCGGAAAATGTCCGTATCGTCATCATCGCGCTGCTGGTCATTTTTTGGCTGATCTGGCTGATCGTCGCGCAGCGCCGGGCGATCCGGGCCAACCGCATGTTCGTCGCCGAAATCGCTGCGCCCGTGGTGGAAAAACCGCTGAGCCCCGGCGAAGAGAACGTCGCCGCCGTCGGCGCCAAATTCGCCGAGGTGATGGTCGAATTGAAGCGCCGCAAACTCGGCGGACGCAAGTTCCTTCGCGAGATGCCCTGGTACGTGATCGTCGGGCCGCCGGCCACCGGCAAGACCACGGCCTTGCGCCAGTCCGGCCTGAACTTTCCGATCGACCTCACCGACGACCTGCAGGGGGTTGGCGGAACCCGCAACTGCGACTGGTTTTTCTCCGAGAATGCAGTTCTGATCGACACCGCGGGCCGCTACGTGCAGCAGGAGAGCCAGCCGGACGTCGATGCGGCGGAATGGCTGGGCTTCCTCGACCTCCTGAAAAAGCATCGCGGCCGCCGGGCGCTCAACGGCGTGATCGTCGCGCTGTCGATCGACGTGCTTTCAGAGGGCGACGAAGCCATCAAGGCGCATGGCCGCAAGATCCGTCGGCGCCTGGCAGAGCTCAACGACCGGCTCGAAATCCGCCTTCCAGTCTATCTGATGCTGACCAAGGCCGATCTGATCAAGGGTTTCGAGGCTTTCTTCGGCGGCCTGTCGACGGCCTCGCGCGAGCAGGTGTGGGGCACGACCTTCGCGCTGGATGCGCGTGTCGACGCAAAGACCATAGAACGGGAAATCGCCACCCTTGCGACGCAACTCGAGCGGCGGCTGGTGCCGCGCCTGGAGGACGAGGACAAACTCGCCGCCCGCGCCGAGATTTTCAGGTTTCCCGCCCAGCTCACAAGCCTGTCCGAGCCGATCCAGGTGCTGGTCGAGGCGATGTTCGGCGAAAGCCGCTACGAGGAAGCCGCCTGGCTGCGCGGCCTCTATCTGACGTCGGCGACCCAGGAAGGCGCGCCCATCGACCGGCTGACCGCGGCGCTGTCGTCATCCTTCGGTCTTCCGCCGCGGCGCGCGATGCTGGCGCCGCGTGTTGAAAAACGCAGCTTTTTCCTGAAGAACCTGCTGACCGAGGTCATTTTCAGGGAAGCCGGCCTGGGAACATTCGATCCGCTGGCGCAGCGCCGCCGCGCCTGGATCTGGCGTGGCGCCGCGGCCGCCTGTGCCGCCGCCGCCCTGCTGGCCGGTGCGATGTTCACCTGGTCCTACTATGACAACCGCAATGCAATCGCAGCACAGGCGGGCCAGTTCGAAGCGCTGCAGGCGCCGCTGACCGCGGCAGCCGCGAGCCCGGCATCGGTGGAGCAGCCCGCCATCGACAGCGCACTCAATGCGATGGCCGAGGTCGCAAATGCCCGTACCGCACCGCCGAGCAGTGCCCAGGACCTGCTGGGACCATCGGCGTCGGCGGAGCTGCTGCGGGCGCAGGCCGACACTTACGAGCACGCTTTGCGCAACGTGCTGGAGCCGCACATGGTCGCCCTGCTCGAGGCGACGATGTGGCGGCAGATCCGCGATCCGGATTTCATGCTGGGGGCGCTGAAGACCTATCGGATGATGACCGGCCTGTCGCAGATGGACGCCGATTACGTCCAGAGCTGGTGGGTCAACGACCTGCCGGAATTCGCACCGGCGGCGCCCTTTCCGACCGCCGATGCGGAAGAGCACCAGCTTGCCGCGATCCGTCGCATGGCGGTCGACGACAGCTACATATCAGCGGATCAGGCGCTGGTTGCCGAGGCGCTGAAAACGGTTTGCACGATTTCGCTGCCGGCGCGTGCCTACAGGCAGTTGCTGGCCGATCCGGCGGTGGCCGGCCTAAAGGAATGGATCCCGGCGAATTTCGCCGGCCCCAACGGCGCCAAGGTTTTTGCACGGCGTTCCGACAAGACGCTGCGCGTCGGCATTTCGGGCGCGTTCACCTATTCCGGCTTCCACGATGCCATTCTCGACCGGGTCGAGGATGTCGCCGCCCAGGCCGCACTCGATCGGGCGGTGTTTGCCGGAGGCTGTTCGGAAAATTCCGAAACCTCGGTCTCGGCGCTGTCGGAGGATATCCTGAAACTCTATTACGAAGACTACATCGCGCAATGGGACAGCATCCTGCGCGATATCAGGCTCGCGCCATTGGCTGACCTGAATGTCGCCAGCGAGAACCTCAAGGACCTTTCGAGTGCCGACTCGGCGCTGAAGCGCCTGCTTACGGCGGTCGTCCAGGAGACCGAGCTGACCCGATCCGATGAAGCAGCGCCGGCCGACAACAAGGCGGCAGCCAAGGGCACCTCGAAACTGCTCGGCAAGCTGGGGAAGCTGGGAAAGATCGTAAAGACAGGCGCAAAACTGCTGCCGCGCGCAGGCTCCGCCAACGAGGTCGATCTTACCGGCACTCTGGTTGCCGAACATTTCAAGCCGCTCAAGGGCGCGATCGCCGAGGTCGACGGCCAGCCGCCGGCACTCGATGCCGCGGTGGTGGCGCTGACCGCACTTTCGAACGTGCTGCAGACGGTCACGGCCAATCCCGACCCCCAGGACGCGATCAAGAAGCAGGGTGGGCTGGCCGAACTGACGGGAGCGGTCGCCAGGCAAGCGCAGATCCTGCCCGATCCGGTCGACGACTGGCTCGGCGGCATTGCCGGCGACACCAGCGGCCTGACACAGAAGGCGGTCACCTCGGAACTCAACGCCATCTGGCGCGCCGACATCTTGCCGTTCTGCCAGGCGGCGCTAAACGACCGCTATCCGTTCAGCCCCGAAAGCGCGGTTGACGTCAATGTCCGCGATTTCGCCCGCCTGTTCGGGCCGGCCGGGATGATCGACACCTTCATCAACGACCATTTGATCAGCTATGTCGACACCGCCAGCCAGCCATGGAAATGGCGCGCCGATTTCGGCCTCGACGCGGCGGCCCTGGCGGCGTTCGAACAGGCCAGGCGGATCCGCGACGATCTGTTTCCAGGCGGTACCGGCCCGGTGATGAGTTTTACGCTGCAACCGAAGGACCTGTCGCCCAATGTCACGCGGGTGACGCTCAATCTCGATGGCCAGAACCTCGTCTACTACAACAACGCGACGCGGCCGCAACCGATGACCTGGCCCGGCAAGGACGGCACCGGCGTTATCTCGCTCGCCTTCCAGCCGATCGACGGCTCGCCCGAAGTCATGTTGAACGAAACCGGCAGCTGGGCGTGGCTGAGGCTGCTGCGCAGCGGCCGCTTCACCGGCACCTCGCTGTCCGACGTCTACAGCCTGCGACTGGGCACGCAAGGCATGTACGCCGATTTCGAGCTCAAGGCGGCCAGCGTCGAAAACCCCTACAATCTGCAGATGTTCAAGAAATTCTCATGTCCGCCGCAGATATGATCCTGCCCGGCTTTTACGGCAAAATGCCCGCCACCGGCGATTTCGTCACGCGGCGGCTGCCGGGGGATTTTGTGCGCATCTGGGATCGCTGGCTGGCGCAGCACATCGTGCCGCTGATCGGCTCGGAAACCTGGCCGCGCAGCACCGCGCTGCGCTTCCTGGCCGGCCCGGCTTCTTTCGGCGCATCGGCAGGCATTATTCTGCAGAGCGCCGACAGGGTCGGCCGGCAGTTCCCCTTGAGCGTGGTCGCGCAGCTTCCTGACGCTTCCATTCAACTGGCTCGCGCCGATGCGTGGTTTGCCGGGATTGAAGAGGCTGCCTTTGCCGCCCAGCGCGGCGAGTTGACGCCTGACGAACTGGATGGCGCTTTAAGCGTGCTGCCGGTGCCGTTGGTCGAGTCGGGCGAAGAGGTTATCAGCGACATGGTTATGTGGACCGCCTACTCCGACATTTTCGACATCGACCCGCTGTCGCCGAAAACGACAGTGGAGCAAATCTTCGCCGCCAGTTGGGAGACCAGCTGATGCAGGGGCAAGTCTGATGTTCGTCAGCCAGAACACCACGCCCTTTCTCGCGGAGACTTTTCCCTACGCGGACAAGCATGCCGTGAAGTGGTGCGTGGCGGTCGTTCGCGCGACATTTGACGTCGACGAAGATGGCAACTGCACGCCGGCAAAGGAACAACTGCCATTCGTCTTCGCCGACACACATTACGGCGATCCCGAGACCACATCGATCCGCGTCGAGACTGACTTCGTGCCGGTGAAGCCGCATTGCGAGGTGGTGCTCGATGCGTTGGCGGTTGCGCCCGGCGGACGTCCGGCGGAAACCGTTGAAGTCGGCCTGTTCGGGCCAAACCTGCAGAAGCGGGCGATCGTCACCGGGCAGCGCCGATGGTTTCGAGGCGGACTTGGCATCCAGTCGTCAAGTCCGATGCCGTTTATGTCGATGCCGCTGGCCTGGCATCTGACGTTCGGCGGCTGGGACCGAACCGATCCGGATCCGGCCAAGCACCGCAGCGACGCAATCAATCCGATCGGCAGCGGTTTCCTGGTCGGCCAGGGCAACATCGACGGTACGCTGCTGTCTTCGGTCGAGGACCCGCAATCGCGGCTGCGGATATGGAACGATCGCGCCAAGCCAATCGGGTTCGGCCCGGTGCCGCGTTCCGCCAAGGAGCGCGCTCGGTACGCCGGGACGTACGACAAGCACTGGATGGAGAACGTGCTGCCCTTCCTGCCGCAGGATTTCGACGACCGGTATTTTCAGACCGCGCCGCAGGACCAATGGGTCGAGAAGCTCAGCGAGGGAACGATCTTCGGGTGCATGAATATGAACGCGTCGGGCCGGTTCAAGGTCAGGGTGCCGACGTTTGGTACGCCCGTGAGATTCATGTACGACGATCACACGGAGCACAAGGTCGTGCAGCCGGACACGCTCAATCTGATCCCGCACGAAGGCAAGATCGTGCTGGTCGGGCGCGCGGCAGTGAAGCTGCCACGCAAATTCGTGAGGCTGCAGCAGGTGCAGGTGGGACCGCCGCGCGAAGAGCCCGCGGTCAAGCCGCACTATGCCGGCCTTGGCGAGGCTGTCGCCGCGCTCGCCAGGCTACGAGGCCGCCGATGACGGTCATCAGCTGCGTTAGCCTCGTTTCGCCGGTCGGCTACAGCGCCGCCGCGACCTGCGCGGCGCTGCGGGCCGGCATCGCGGCCTTCGAGGAACTCGACTATCGCGACCGCGTGGCGATGCCGATCCGGGGCGCCCGCGTCGACGCCGTCGCGCCGTCCAAGCGCGGGCGCGAGCGGCTGCGCATGCTTGCGCGTCTGGTGCTGGAACACATCGAGCCCGATATCGGCGCGGCGTTGCCCTGGGCGCAGATGCCTCTGATCCTGTGCACCCGCGAAAAGGAAACGCCGGGCGCGCGGCTGAACGGAATGTTCTCCGAGCTGCGTTTTCCGGATGGCTCGGCGGTGACCGAGCGGCGCACGGCGCATATCGCGGTCGGCCAGACCGGCGCCTTCGCGGCGCTGATGCAGGCGCGCAAGATGCTGGGCGAAGGCGCACCGGCCTGCCTCATTCTGGCGATCGACAGCCTGATCGACGCGCGCACGCTGGCCTGGCTCGACCGCCATATGCGGCTGAAGACGAGCGACACAACGGACGGGGTGATCCCCGGCGAGGCCGCATGCCTGGCGGTCGTGAGCAAGCGCCCGATGACGCCGCACTGTGTCACGGTCCGCGGTCTGGGGCTCGGCGCGGAAACCGCGACCGCGATCAGCGAGGAGCCTTTCCGCGCCAACGGACTGGCCGGCGCCTTGAAGACGGCGCTCGCCGAAGCGCGCACCGAAATGCACGAAGTGGCCTTCCGCTTCAGCGACGTGGCGGGTGAATCCTACGCCTTCGAGGAACTCGTCATCGCCCAGATACGCAACATGCGCGAGTCACGACCGGAACAGCCGGTGTGGCACCCGGCGGACTGCATCGGCGACACCGGCGCGGCGGCGGGGCTGATCCAATTCGCCTGGGCGGAACAAGCTTTCAGCCGTGGCTATGCGCCGGGCGATCTGGCCGCGCTGCATGGCAGCTCGATGGCTTTCGGCGGCCGGGCCGCGGCGATCGTCTCGGCATAGGATGGCGAGATGACCAGGAACGTCTTTGCCGGAAAATGGGAGATCGCCGCCGAGAACGGCATGAACAAGTCGATCGCGCGGTTTCCGGATGTGTGCCTGTCGCCGCCCTCGCCGCCGGCGGGGCCGATACCGATTCCCTATCCGGACACGTCGTTCTCGAACAATCTGAAGTCCGCGTCGAGCACCGTAAAGATCGGCGGCAAGGGTGCGGCGCTGGCGCAGAAGTCCTACTACAAGGAGCCGGTGCTCGGCGACGAGGCGGCGACGCGCACGTTTGGCGCCAATGTCGTGACGCATCAGATCACCGGCAAGACCTACTTCCAGGCTTGGTGCATGGATGTGAAGTTCGAAGGCAAGAACGTCTGCCGGCATTTTGATATCACGACCAGCAATCATGCTTCGGCGGCGACCACGACCGCACCGCTTGTTTCGTTGGAAATGCTGAACCTCGCCGATTCGCAATATGCCATTGACGTCGGTGTGTGCCCTTGCTGCGGCGATGCGTTGCATGAGTGGCAGCGCGATCCGGACAGCACTGAAACGCCCAAGAAGCCTTACAAGGCAGTCACATCAACGGAATTCTGGCAATCACGCGTCGATCGGCTGCCGCCAGGCGCAAACAAGACCAGAATGGAGGAGAAATTCAAGGATTTCGTGATGGCGAAAAGCGCGGCACGAGCGAACAGTCGCGCCGGAGGGGCTGGCTGCAACAACGTCCATCCTAGTGAGACGAGTGGTTGCGCCATCCATTTCGAGATACCGCCAGGTAAACGACATCCAGACCCTGACAATCCTGGCGATGTTCTGACGACATCGGGGCTATGCGCAAAGGATTTTGGACATACAAAGAAGACGCGCATCGATGCAGTTTGGTCAGCGAGAACCGGAACTCCGGCGGTGAGCGGCACGTCGCGGAATCATATGACACCGAAACAGGCTGGCGGATGCAACGACCCGAACAATGTGGTCCCGGAAAATATGATGGGTGGTCCCGAGTGCCAGACAATCGAAGATCTGCAGAGCGATCTTGAGGTCGGAACCAACAGTCTGGTCTGAGAGCGAGGATTGGCGTTTGACACAAGAGAGTTTCGCTTCCGATCAGCCGTTCCGGCCGCTGGCTCTCGGATTCTTCATTGAAGAAACCAATGAACTGACTGACGTCAAGCCGATCGTACAGGGTTCCGACTGGCAGCAGATTTATGCCATAAATCTGCTCTGCCGACAGGGTGATTTCTCCAAGACGCACCACGTCGCTCCAATTCTCATGCGCAATACTGAAAGCTTGATCTGGTCGGCGGGCGTCAACATCATCGCGTCTGCTGGCAGATGGGAAGACGTGCAGAAAGCGCTGAATGTCTTTCAGGAACGCATCGACACACCGTGGGTTCGGTACAATATGTCGCTGTTGCTCGGGCTGTCCTGCGACCTGCGCGCGGTCGACCAGCTGCTAAAGATATACGGGCGCTGCACAGACCCCGAGGAGGATGGGGATCAGACGCTGCGTGAGCTTTCCTATTTGCTGGAAGCCGCAACCAAGGAGATCTTCGGCGGCGGCGGCGGCGAAATCGAGCATCAGCGTATCGTGAATCTTGCTGCGCCCCTGCGAGACGCGCTCTCCCGTTCGGTTCAAGGGACAAAAGTATTCGAAAGCGAGACGTTCGATGTCGTAAGACTCGCAACGCGGATATTGGCGCAGGCGGAGAACGGAAATTTGCAGAGCGAACGATTTTATCGTGGCAGGCTGATATTCGAAGCGAATACGGGCGTGAATTGTTCTTCGTTCTTTAATGAATTGGGGCGTCCAGACCGTCTAGCTGTCATCGCCATTCTTGAGGAGTTCTTCGACGGAAATCCACGAGGAAAGTATCAACCAGGGCAGCGCTACTTCTTTAGCCATCCGATTCTACCCTAGGATCACGCCACGCGGTTTTGAGCCCGCCAGGATTCCACCCGATCCGGGACAGCGACGCCCACCACCTCATCATCGAAAAACTCTGCAAACGCCGGTCCCAAATCCGTCGGATCGACCGTAAACATCTTCGTCTCCTCCCGCGCTTCCGGGAAAAGCTCCAGAAAGGCCGCGCATGCGGCGACGGCGACGTAGGGCTCCTTCATCCGCTCGATCAGCCAGGGCAGAATCGAGCGGTCGCCCAGCATGCCGATACCGCGCACCGCGAGCGGCGCGGTGGCGACGGACTTCATCAGCCCACCCATCCAGGCACGCACGTCTTTCTCCGGGCCGGCCGTGATCGCGGCCCGCAAGGCAATCAGCGCGTCGGGTCCGCCGGCGACAGCGGCTTTGCGCAACTCGACCCGCGCCAAGTCGCCGGAGCCAAGTTGTGTCAGCGCCCATCCGGCCCATAGCCGCACGATCTCGTCGTCCGACTCCAGCTCTGCCGCCATCTCGCGCGCGAGGTCCGCTCGCTTCAGTCGGCCGGCCAGACGCAAGGCGAAGGCGCGCGCCGGCGCGTCGGCGTCTTTGACCAGACGCGCGAGCAATTGCCTGGGGTCGACGCAGTGCTCAAGGCAGGCGCCGACCGCCAGATAGCGCTTGAACGCATCTGGCGCGACCAGCCATTCGCGCACGAGGTGGCTGATCTTCGGCGGCTGGTGCCAGGCCAGGGCGCCGACAAGACCACGCCGCTCGTCGGCCTCTCTTGCCGCCGCCACGGCCTGGTCCATGTGCTTGGGGTCGCCTTGCTCGATCGCCATCCAGCCGACGACGAAAAACTCGCCCTTGTCGGGAAAATCCTCAAGCTGCCGTTCGGCTGCCGGCCATGCGGCCGCGCCGGCGATCCGGAGGCCGTCCAGATTGATCTCGACGCGTTGGCCGATCTCGCCGATCACGGTCTCGTCCGGCGGATCCTCAAGGCCCCAGTTATCCAGCTGGGCCCACAGAAAGGCGGCTTGCTCGAGGTGCTGGCGCACCGCCTCGGCCGCGATGCGGCGCGGCGGCGTTAAGAGCTGTTCTCCTGCCGACGCCATCAGCAGGGAGCCATCAGTTCAGATTGATGGAGCCGCCACGAATGCGCTGCGCACCGCTGGCGTGACTGGTGATATGACCACCGCGAATGGTAATGCGGCCATCGCTGTCCATGATGATCGTTGCCTTGCCGCAGCGAAGCTCCAGCCTGTCCTCGGCGCTGATGCGAACGTTTTTGCCGTCGCGCATGACATGGGGGACGGCAGCGGCGGGACGCACGGGATCGACGATGCGTCCGACGATCAGCGGCTTGTGCGGATTACCCCCGTCGAAGAGCAGCGCCACCTCCTGACCGATCATGTCCGACGAGAGTTCGCAGAGACTCCGCGCTGGCAAGGCCGTCTCCTCCGGGCTCCCCGGAAAGACCACCAGAGGCGTCGATTCCTCGCCGAAGCCGAGGAAGGCTCCAATCACCACCCCTTCGATGCGATGCATGACGTTTTTCATGTCACCCTCTAATTTTCATTGATCTTCGAGCCCTTGATGATCACGTCGCTCGACGCCTTGATGTTGATCTTTCCGGAGCCCTTTACGGTGATATCCTTGCCTTCGATAACGATGGTGCCGTCCTTCTTCATCACGATTTGGGCGCTACCGGTTTTTAGGGTAATCTGATCCTTGGCGTTGATCGTCATCGTCTTACCAACGTCAATAACGCCGGACTCACCGACGTCGATCTTGCTCCCTTTGGCGATCTTGAGCATATGCCCGCCACCAACGTCGGTGCTGTCGTTCGACTTGATGTTAGCGACGCGAGAGGCGCCTACATCGGTCGCCTGTGACGCGGCGATGGCGACGGTCTGTCCGGCACCGATGCTGATGTTCTGACCGGCACCGATGGTCCAGGTATCGCTCGTGCCTATGCTGTGCGTCTGGCTGATGCCAACGCTAACAGAGCGCGTCGCCCCGACGGTCCTCGTCTCCGCAGCGCCGACACTGTCGATACGGGCAGCGCCAACGGTCACCGTCTGAACGAGGGCCACCGTCTGCGTGTGATTGGCGCCGATGGTTTCAGTGGAGTTCGCGCCAATACCGATCGTCTCGTTCGAGCCCACCGTTAGCGAGCGATTGACCCCCACCGTCTCGGTGTCGTTGTTGCCGATATCCGTGGTCTGGTCGACGCCGACCTTGACCGTCTTGTTGTTGCCGACGTCCTCGTCGAGGTTGTGGCCGACGGAGTGCTTGGCGTCGTGGTCGATGCGGTCGGACTGGTCGTGCTGGACCAGCTTGGTGCGGTCGTTCTTGATCAGAAGGTTGTGGTCCTTCTGCGCCTGGAAATTGACCAGTTCGGAGCCGGCCTTGTCCTCGAACATCAGCTCGTTGTAACCGCCGCCGCCTTTCGAGGAGTCGGATTTCCAGCCGGATTGCGTGGCGTTGCCCGGCAGTCCGTATGGCGGCATCTGCGAGGCGTTGTAGACGCGGCCGGTGATGATCGGCAGATCCGGGTCGCCTTCGATGAAGTCGACGATCACCTCCTGGCCGATGCGCGGTATCTGGATGAAACCCCAGCCGCTGCCGGCCCAGCTCTGCGAAACCCGCACGAAGCAGGAACTGTTCTGGTCCTTCTTGCCGAGACGGTCCCAGTGGAACTGCACCTTCACCCGGGCATATTTGTCAGTAAAAATTTCCTCGCCGGACGGGCCGACCACCGTCGCCGTCTGCGGACCGCGCATGGTCGGCCGTGTCGTGACCCGCGGCGGGCGATAGGCCAAGGCGGTCGGCGCCACGCCGAGGATCACCTTGAAGTTCTCGCTTTCGACGTCGGCAAGGGCTCTGTAGCCCGGATCGAACAGCCTGTATTCGGCGCTGACCACCAGATATTCCTGGTTCTGGTCTTCTCTTGGGAAGCCGTCCAGCTTGAACGTGCAGCCCGAATACAGGCCGCGCACGGTGCCGACTGCAGCAATGCGCTGGTGCACGGCCTGGATTTCCTCGCGCCGTATCGCGGCCAGGCTGTCGCCGCGACCGACGTCGAGATGCGCACCGGGCTGGCGGTAATTCTCGCCCGCGGCCAGCTTGTGACCGAACGGCTGGGCGGATTTGGCCATCAGGTCGGCGCCCGGCTTCTCGAAATCATAGTCGGTATGGACATAGGCGCCCGGCCGCACCGAGCTGCCCGGAATCCATTCGGTGATGTATTCGACATCGCGCCGGGAGCCCTGCCCTTCAAAGTGATAGGGCACCTTTTCATAGCCCGGCGCCGGCTTGAGCTTGCTCATGGCATCGGCCAGCACAAGCGTGTGCTTGCCTTCGTCATGCTCGAAGAAATACAGGATGCCTTCGTGCTCGAGCAGCCGCTGCACGAAATCGAGATCGCTCTCGTCGTACTGGACGCAGTACTCACGCGGCGGATAAGATCCTTGCAGGCGCTTCTCGAATTTTGCCGTGCTGTATTTCGAGAAAACTTCCTCGACGATTTCGATGACGCTCATGTTCTGGAAAATACGGCAATCGGTGGTATTGCCGAGAAACCAAAGCCATGGCCTGATGACGGCTTCGTAGTAAGCCAGACGGTCCTCGATCCGGGTCAGCCGAAACTCGGAGACAAGGCCGCTGAACCAGCGTTTGGGATCGGATTCACCTTCGATCGAAACCGCACCGCCCAGCATCTTCAGCGGATCGACGTCGGGGCTGTTGCTGACGAACCCGACCGTATAGGCCAAACAACGACTGATCTCATCGCGCCCGACAAGATGCGTGAAGGTCAACAGCTCAGCGCCAACCGGCGTCTGCACAACCGTGGCACGTTCGTTCGGCATGGGTCGTGCCCCCTCCCGCCGCTCGTTTCTGCCTGAGCCTAGCACATGTCTTGCACCGACCAAAGGGGACCCTTGGCGACCGCAGCCTGGTCGCCTGTGGAATCATCGCCTTGAGCGCTTCTGTGCCGCCGCGCTCAGAAATTGCTGGTATAATGGGGTGTCCTGGGTGAGTTTCCCGACAGGATCGACGGCGATTTTGAATGTACATCAGGCTGCAGATCAACAATGTCGTCTCCCTGCCCGCCGGTATGTCGACCGGCTTCTCCGCTCGTGATCGCAGCTTTGAAATCGGCCGCGAGGCCTGTGACTGGACCTTGCCCGATCCCGACAAGTTCATCTCGGCCCGACACTGCGAAGTGCGTTACCAGGCAGGCGCGTTCTGGCTGCACGACATCTCACGCAACGGCACATTCATCAACGGCTCGACGCAGCGCATGGCCGGCCCTCACCGGCTTGGTCAAGGCGACCGATTGCTGATCGGCCGCTATGTCGTCCTGGTGTCGATTGATGACGAGCGCGCGACAGGTGATCCTCGAGGCAGCCACGGTTCGACGCAGCGACAAATGCCTGTCGCAACCGGCCGGCCGCAGGATTTCGGAGACCAGCCTTTCTTCGATCCGGTGGAGCAACGGCCCGGGCAGAGAGCACCGGTGGCTTCGCCGCCCGCGCCTCTCGCTTCGACGCCCGCGCCTCTCGCTTCGACGAAAGACGAGGTGCTGCGGGACATCGCGATCGCAGCCGGCATCGCGCCGGAATTGCTTCAATCGCGTGATCCGCATGAAGTGGCCGCCGAAATCGGCGCGGTGCTTCGGACGGTTGTCGAGGAACTGGCCCTGCTGCTGAAGGCACGTGCGGCTGCGAAAATACTGGCCAAGAGCACACACCGGACGATGATCAGCGCTGCCGACAACAATCCCCTGAAGTTCGTCCCGGGAACCGACGACATCCTCGAGATCATGTTTGCGCGGCGCAGATCCGGCTACCTTGATGCCAGGCACAGTGTCGAGGACGCGTTCCGCGATCTCAAGACGCACGAATTTGCCACCTATGCGGCCATGCAAGCTGCGCTCTCCCGGCTGCTTGACGATTTGTCGCCTGAGGCGATCAGCAAAAAACTCCCACCGACGTCATTCACATCGAAGAAGGGCCTGGCCTGGGACGCCTTCGTCGCCAAATGGCGGACCATGGAGGAAGCACACGAAAACGGAATGCTGGACATATTCCTGGCCTATTTCAGCGAAGCCTATGCCAAAGCCGACAAGCAAAAGTAGACCGGAAACCTGGCAGGTGCCCCGGAAATCAGACCGGTTTGCTGCGCTGACCTTCGGCTGCGGGACGGATCCAGCACAGGTGGAAAGTACTCGTTCCTCGACACAGTAGTTTGACAGGTCGAGCCGATCGGCAGCGAACGTCAATAATTCCCGTCGGTGGCAAATCTCAGTGGCAGATCGCAAGCGTTGGAGATTGGCCGAAACACCCCTCCACTTCGTCATACCAGGGCAAGCAAGGAGCGAAGCGACGCGCGCAGACCCTGGGATCCACGCCGTTACCTCAGCCGAGGAATGCAGCGGACCAGGATAAATGCCGATCTGTAGTGATCCTTCGCGCCCCCCTCTGTCCTGCCGGACATCTCCCCCACAAGGGGGGAGATTGGCAGCTTCGGCGCCCCATTCACTTTTGCGGATAGTGTCCTGAAGGTTCTGCAAAAAGTTCTGGAGAGAGAACCGCCCATGCTCTGAGGCGAGGGGCGGCCATGGC
>NZ_JBVVQJ010000035.1:0-35250 GCF_055811475.1 Mesorhizobium sp. WSM4829
AGGGGTGGCATGAGAGGAGTGGGGGGGCGGAGCCATTCCCTCGTCAGCATCCGCTGCCCGATATTCACTGTCCGCGACGCTTTACGGCAGGCGGTTGGCCTTCTGCAGCAACTGCTTGGTCTGGTCGTCGGTCAGGCCATGCAGAAAATCGTCCATCTCCGGATCGATCAGCCCGGCGCGCCGTGCGACGACGTACCAGGCGCCGGCAAGGATCGGATCCGGATCGGTGCCGATGCCGCCCATGTAAAGCTTGGCGAGGCGGTTCTGGGCGGCGACATTGCCGCCCTCGGCGGCCTGTTTCATCCAGCCGAAGCCGGACTTCAGGTCGCGGGCGCCACCGCGTCCCTCGATCATCCAGGCAGCGAGATCGATCTGCGCCGTATCGTAGTTCTGCCTTGCTGCCTGCGCCAGCAGGCCGCGCGCCTGGGCATCGTCGCGCAGCTTGCCGCCGACGCCATTGGCATAGACCTGCGCCAACGCATATTGCGCGTCGGCAAGGCCGGTCGCGGCGGCGCGCTGATAATAGGACACGGCCTTTGCGATGCCGGCATCGCCGGGGTCCTGCCGCACCAGCAGCTGCGCGAAATTGAACTGCGCCAGACGGTTGCCGGCCTCGGCGGCGGCCTGCATCAGCGCGTAAGCCCCTTTCTCGTCCTTCTTGACGTAGCGGCCGTCGAGCAGCATCAGCGCATATTGGAACTGCGATTCCGGTATGCCCTGCTCGGCGGCAAGCGCGTACCACTTGGCCGCCTCCGCCGCGTCGACCGGCACGCCAAGGCCGCGCGACAATATCTCGGCGATCAACGTCTGCGCCGCCGGATCGCCGTTCTGGGCGCGAACCAGAGCGAGGTTGTAGGCCGTCTTGTAAAGGCCGCGCTGGAAGGCGCCATAGGCAGAATCCGACGGCTTTGCACCGAAGCGGTCGGGATTAATGGCGTCGGCCGACGGCAGCGGCGCCGTGGTGGCGGGCTGCGGCAGCGGCGTGGCGATCGGCTTGTCCGTGCTTGCAGCGGTGTCGGGCTTCGGTTGCGGCAATGGGACGGTTTCCGCCACGGCGACCTGCACCGTGAGCTGCGCAAGCAAAGCACCGAAAAGGATTGTCGGCGCGGGCACGTCAGTCCTCGAAACGCGGCGCGGTTTCGTCGAGCAGCGCGTTGGCGCTGGCGACTGCCATCTTTGGGTCGATGCCCTCGGCAAAGACGGCGCTGGACAGCGCCACGAATTCGGCGCCGGTGGCAGCCACCGCTTCCACCGAAGTGATGTCGGACCCGGCCATGACGATGCAAGGGATCTGGATCACATCCGCCCACCATTGCCCCAGCGACAGGTTGCGTGGGTGCGGCTCCGGCTTGTTGTCGAAGCCGAAGCGGCCGAAGAAGATGTAGTCGGGCCTGAGTTCGCCGAGTTCCAGCGCATCGTCGCGGGTCTTGGCGCCGCCGGTGCCGACCATCATTTTTGCCTGGAAACGCTCGATCGTCTCGGCGAGTTCGGCCTTGCCGGCCTCGACATGAAGGCCATCGGCCTGGACGCGGCCGGCGATGCGGGTGTCGCCGGCAATGATGACAGCGATGCCTGCCGCTTGCGCCGTCGGCACGATCTGTTCGGCGAAGGCCTGGAAGGAGGCTTCGTCCATGTCGTTTTCGGGCAGGATCAGCGAGGCGACGTCGCCGCCCTCGAACGCCGCGCCGATGTGCTCAGCCGGCATGCCAGGCGGCGCGATCAGCACGATGCGGCAGCGATTTGGAGGCGTTGCGTCGTTCATTGGTTTTTGACCCCGGTTTTCGCCTATGCCGGGCGAAGATGGTTGCATTGCGGCATAGAGCAAAGTGCCGGCCTTGAACAGGCGGGCGGCCAGGACCGTTGGCGCATGATTGTCGCACGGCGACGTTGTTGCCTCACTTGATTGCCTGGGTGCTCTCGGCTGGGGTCTTCGATTTCCATAGCGTCCAGCCAAGATTCATGCCGGCGGCGGCGACCAGGATGGCGGCGCCGCCGACCATCTGGGCCGGATGCAGCCGGTGGCCGAAGGCGACGACATCGACCAGGATCGCGACCACAGGGTAGATGAAGGACAGCGACCCCTGCAGATAGGTTGGCAGTTTCTGGATGGCGCCGTACATCAGGATGTACATCAGGCCGGTATGGACGACGCCAAGCGTCGCCAGCATGCTCCAGCTCCACACGTCGGCGGGAAGGTGGGAAAGGTTGGCGAAGGGTGCCAGGATGACGACGCCGACGCAGACCTGGATGAGGGCGATCAGGTGCGGCGACGTGCCTTTGAGCTTCTTGGTGACGATGGCGGCGACGGCCCAGAAGAAAGCCGCACCCAGCGCCATCGCGATGCCGATAAAATAATCCGTGCCGACATTACCTGTATTGGGGCCTGCATCGGGCCCGGTATCAGGCGAGCCTTGCACGATCAGCAGCATGCCGGCGAAGGCGATGCCAAGCCAGGCCAGCTTTGTCAGGGTCAGCCGCTCTGAGAAGAAGAGCGCGCCAAAGCCGACCAGCATGAAGGGCTGCGTGTTGTAAACAGCCGTGGCGATCGAGATCGAGGCGCGGGAAAACGAGCTGAACAGCAGCAGCCAGTTGATGACGATGGCCGCGCCGCCAAGGGCCGCAATCGCCACGATGCGCAGTGACAGCGTGCCGCGCAGCAGCCCCAGGGCAGCGCAGATGATCAGCAGCGTTATAGCGCCGAAGGCGCAGCGCCAGAAGACGACGTCCATGATGGGCTCGCCCGACATGACGACGAACCATCCGATCGTGCCGAGGATCACCATTGCGGCCGTCATTTCGACCGTGCCACGCATCGTGCTGTCCATGAATACTGCCTCTCGAAACGCTGATGGTTGATAATCCCATGCCACATCAGCGCTTTCAATAATTTGCGCCGGGTGATATGCCCGTTATGCCTAATTAAATAAGGTGAAGATGGCCTTTTCCTTGGGAATGTCAAATGCTGGACGATCTGGACCGACGCCTTCTCGAAAGCCTGATCAAGGATTCGCGAACCTCATTGAAGGAACTGGCCCAACAGGTAGGACTGTCATCGCCGAGTGTCGCGGAACGCCTGCGTCGGCTGGAGGATCGTGGCGTTATCAGGGCCTTCACCGTCGAAATCGATCCCCAAGCGCTCGGCTACACTTTGCAGGCGATCGTTCGCATCCGGCCCTTGCCGGGCAAGCTGCATATTGTCCAGAAGCTGATCGAGGAGATTCCGGAATTTGGCGAATGCGACAAGGTGACGGGCGACGACTGCTTTGTTGCCCGGCTGTTCGTGCGCTCGATCGGCGACCTCGACAAGCTTCTCGACCGTATCGCCGACAAGGCCGAAACGAGCACAGCCATCATCAAGGCGCAGCCGATCCGCAGGCGCCCGCCGCCACTCGGCGCAACTGCCTCCTCAAAACCGTGACAGGCCTCAGCACGAACGACCACAGCGTCGTGTGCGCATTTGCAGTCGCGGCGCGAAGGTTTATCGGCTATTCCAGCGTCTGCACGCTTTCCCTCCAACTGCTCCCCGACGATGTCAGGCTTGCTACTCGATCCGTGGTTCTATGCCGCCGCCATTCCAGCCGTCATCCTGGTCGGTCTGTCCAAGGGCGGCTTTGGCGGCGCGGTCGGTTTCGTCGGCGTGCCGCTGATGGCGCTGGCCATGCCGCCGGTGCAGGCAGCCGCCATCCTGCTGCCCATACTGTGCCTGATGGACATCGTCTCGGTGTGGACATGGTGGGGTGTCTATGACCGCAAGATGCTTGCGGACATGATGCCGGGGGCGGTGATCGGCATCGGCCTCGGCTGGCTGACCGCGGCGCTGGTGACAGCGGAAATGGTGCGGCTGATCGTCGGCGCCGTGGCAATCATCTTCGTGCTTCGCTGGGTCTATCTACAAATGCGGCACGGTGCGAGCCACTCAGCCGAGCCCAACCGCGCGGCTGCCGCATTCTGGGGGACGGTCGCCGGCTTCACCAGCTTCGTCGCCCATGTCGGCGGCCCACCGTTTCAGGTCTATGCGCTGCCGATCCGGCTCGATCCGAAAGTGCTGTCGGGCACCGCCGCAATCTTCTTTGCCGCCACCAACGCGTTGAAGCTGATCCCCTATTTTGCGCTCGGACAGTTCGACACCACCAACCTGACCGCGTCGGCGGTTCTGGTGCCGCTGGCGCCGCTCTCGACCATCGCCGGCGCCTGGCTGGTGCGGCGGATGCGACCGGAACTGTTCTACCCCTTCACCTATGCGACCGTAGCGGTCGTCGCGGTCAAGCTCCTGTGGGACGGGACCGCCGGCCTTTTCTAGATTGCCAGCCGGTTGGAAGCCGCCGGCAGCCGAGCCGTCAGCAGCGTTGTTTCGGAACGATGTTGCGCGGGAGAAGGCTTTGTTCGGCGTCCTGTGAGACACGGCCGGAAGGGAACCGCTCGAGGATTGCGCAAGCGCGTCCCGCCGTTTTCGGCTATTGTGGCAGCGCCGGGGAAGGGTCGGGCGCGATGCGACATCGTCCAGAAACATTGCCGATGCTAATGCGCCGATGCCGGGGACCCGGTGGCGGGGCGACCGCCTGATCTCAACCCATTCCCATGACGGGAAAAGGCAAATCGGGGCACACAATGCAAAAGGTAGCACGAAACTTCTTCACGCTGGCCGTTGTCTACGCACTGGTCGGAATGGCGCTCGGCCTGCAGATGGCGATCAGCAAAGATCATGCGCAGATGCCAACCCACGCCCACATCATGGTGGCCGGATGGCTGATGTCGGCGGTGTTCGCCTTCTTCTACCATCTGTTTCCGGCAGTCGCGGAAAAGACGCTTGCCACCGTGCATTTCTGGTTGACGGCAATCAGTGGCACCGGCCTGTTGATCGGCCTTTACATCATGCTTGCCGGCAACCCGGCGATCGAGCCGCTGGTGGCAACATCCTCGATGGGCTTTTACGCGGGGCTGCTGCTGTTCGCCTATATCGCGCTGCCGGTGGTGTGGAAGGCAGAGCGGCATGCCGAGACGCAAAAGGCCTGAGTCCAAAGGTCTAGGCCCCAAAAAGCCTGGAGTTGTTGTGCTGTTACGGCACAGGCGGGCGACGCTTGTTCAAAAAATATCCACGCTGTTAAGGCTTCATTAAGCTTTACGGGCGTTTACTATGCGCATCCAGTGATCTGGATTCTTACCGAGTGGTTGGAGCCACTTTGTTTGACGCCTCCCTGTTAAACTCCTGAGAGCCGCCTTATCCGCGGCTCTTTTTTTTCGGCGATCCGGATTGCCGGTCGCCCGTGCCGCTGCGCCGCCGTTAACCGTTTGTTAAACATGTGCTTGCCTTCACCGGCGGCGAAGCGCATTTTCAAGCCTCGGTCATATAGGGTGCAGGCGTGACGGCGATGACGCCGATTCGGCCGGCTGTAAGGCAAGTGCAGGGCGTATCGATGAACGATCCTTCGATGGGAAGCGCGAAAACCATCAAGCTGGCGGAGCGCCGGGTTTTCTCCCAATCCTTCAAGCCGCTCTACCAGGAAGGCATGGGCCTGGTCGAGCAGGCGGCCGAATATCTGGACGGCAAGGGCCGGGCCGAGGCGAAGAAACTGTCCAGGCTGGCGGCGACGCTCTATGCGGCCGAGTCGATGCGACTGACCACGAGGCTGATGCAGGTCGCCTCATGGCTGCTTCTGCAGCGCGCCGCGAATTCCGGCGAGATGACTCGCGATCAGGTTGCTTCCGAAAAATCCAAGGTGCGTCTCGATACCGCTTCCGCCAACAACGATGCCGCAGGCTGGGTCGAACTGCCCAAGGATTTTCTTGACCTCATCGACCGCTCGCTGCGCCTGCAGGCGCTGGTGCGTCGCATGGACGAGGAAATCTACGGCGGCGCCGTGGCCGAGGCCGCTCCATCCGGCCGCCGCATCAATCCGGTTTCCGATCAGATCACGCTGCTCAACACGGCTTTCGCCCGCGGCTGAGAGACTGCTCGATAATTCTCCGCTAAGCGCCAGGAGCGTCCTTTTGTGGGCCAATCCTCAAATCGTGTTTGGGCCGAAATGGGGCCGCAAGCCGCCGGGCTGGTTTCGAGCATAATTGCGCAAACGCGCCATTTACGCGCTCACTAGTCCCCATACTGTCCAGTGGCAGGCTAGACAGGCACTAGATCTTGCATTGCCCGGTAGGATAGCCAAACCTGTGCCCGAGTAGTGCAACCGGTCATCCGTTGAAGGCAAGATCAATAACGACGTCCGGATCCACTCGTCGCAGGATGCGATCGACGCGATCAAAGCATTGCCGAGGCGACGAGCACGGGTAGAATTGACGCGGACAGCATCGACATCTGCGGCGCTGTTTCAAACCTCTGGTCCAGCCCGCATAAGGGGGTGCAATGACCGAGCATCGAATCTATTCCATGAGCTTTGCCAGCGTCTATCCGCACTATGTCGCCAAGGCGGAAAAGAAAGGACGCACCAAAGCCGAGGTCGATGAGATCATCCGCTGGCTGACGGGCTACACCCAGAAGCGGCTGGACACCCAGCTGAGGAAGAAAACCAGCCTGAAGGATTTCTTTGATCAGGCGCCTCAACTGAATCCTTCTCGGAATTTGATCACGGGGGTGATCTGCGGTGTCCGGGTGGAAGACATCGAAGACCCGCTGATGAAGGAAATCCGCTACCTCGACAAGCTGATCGACGAGCTTGCCAGGGGCAAGGCGATGGAGAAGATCTTGCGGAAATGACGCGATCGCACGATCGCATCGACCGCGATCCGTTTCAGATCGGATACCTGAAGAACGCTGTTGGCGAGGGTAGCGACGGCATCGACAACGATGGACACAACGAAATTCGACATCGACACAGGGCGGCTTCGGCCGCCCCGTTTGATGGCGACGGATGACGTTCACGGCTCGGTAGCACGGCGGCGACGAGCCCGACACGATGTCGCAGGCATATCCACGCGACGGGCAGCAAGGGCCGTCGCCGACTCTATGTTCCCTTTACGATTCTCGGCTTGATTGGTCGGCGGGGTTGAGCCGCACTTTCAAGGGCCAAGGCCAGCCGTTTCTCGTCTTCGAGGGCGCGATCGACTGCCTCGATTTCCTCTTGGAGCTCCTTTAGCTTGGCTCCGTAGCTGGAGCCATCGCTGTCCCCGATCTGAAAGCCGCTTGCCCGCATTGCGTCGCGGGTATGGTGCACGTTACGGACTCCTTCGCGTCGAGTCGCGACCAGGATTTCCCTGAACTCTTCAAGACGTTCAACGTGATTGCGAGGCATTGCGTTCTCCTATTTCGTCGTCATCGGCGCTGACGGCGATTCAGCACGGTTACAGCTTACGGCGCAGAAGGTTTAGGCGACTCTAAGAGATACGCTCGACAAAACATGAATGCGAAAGCTCAAATTTGACCGTCTTGCAGTAAAGTGGAGCGCAGGAAATTGGCTTGGGCCCGACCGATCACCGACAGGTGCCAGACTCTTCGGCCGAGCGCGTCTGCTGCTCGGCGCTAGCTGGTTCTGCCCCTCTTCCTGCACCCAGCCCTGACCGCTCGTGATGATAAGCATCTGGCCTGCCCGGCCAGAGTGTCCGCGCGGCGGCCAGTGGATACGGCATCGCCTACGTCCCGGAGAACATCGTCGAGCAGCACATCGCACGTGGCAAGCTGGTTCAGCTTCTGGACGATTGGTTGCCGCTTTTTGAAGGCTATTTCCTCTACTATCCGAGCCGTCGTCAAAATCTTCCCGCGTTCAAGGTCATCGTCGACGCTACGACATCGGAATTGAAGCGAGGGGATCTACGCGCGGCTCACGGACCCAAATGTCCGCTCCGCTTCGGTTCTCGCAAACCACGCCGTCTGTCTCGTCAGAACGAATTCTCAAACAGCCTGTGGGACGCAGCGGAACCGTTTCTGGTTTGTTCACATTTCGCTGGCATCGCTGTCCGCCACGGGTAGACTTGGCGGATGGGGGAAACGATTCGCATCATCGGCATCGATCCGGGGCTGAGGCGCACCGGCTGGGGCATCGTCGAAAGCCTCGGCAACTCGCTGCGCTTCGTCGCCTCCGGCACCGTGCGTTCAGACGACAAGGCGGCGCTGGCGACACGGCTTTGCCAGTTGCATGACGGGCTTGCCGAGATCCTGCACGCCGCCATGCCGCACGAGGCGGCGGTCGAGCAGACATTCGTCAACAAGGATGCGGCCGCGACCCTGAAGCTCGGCCAGGCGCGCGGCATCGCCATGCTGGTGCCGGCGCTGGCCGGCCTGGTCGTTGCCGAATATGCGCCCAACGCCGTCAAGAAGGCGGTGATCGGCGTCGGCCATGGCGACAAGAAGCAGATCCACATTATGGTCAAGGTGCTGATGCCGAAGGCGACGTTCGACACCGACGATGCCGCCGACGCGCTGGCCATTGCCATCTGCCACGCGCATCACCGGCAGAGCGTTGTCTACAGGTTGGCGGCGCTGGCATGAAGGACCACACATGATCGGCAAGCTAAAAGGCACGCTGGACGAGATCGACGAGGATTTCTGCATCGTCGACGTGCACGGCGTCGGCTATGTCGCCCACTGCTCGACGCGCACGCTGGCCGCCTTGCCGGCCCCCGGCGAGGCGGTGGTGCTGTTCATCGAGACCTATGTCCGCGAAGACATGTTGAGGCTCTACGGTTTCCAGTCGGTTCTGGAGCGCGAATGGTTCCGGCTGCTGATGAGCAATGTGCAGGGCGTCGGCGCCAAGGTGGCGCTGGCTATTCTCTCGACGCTGGCGCCGGCCGATCTCGCCAATGCCATCGCGCTGCGTGATATTGCCATGGTCAGCCGCGCGCCCGGCGTCGGCAAGAAGGTGGCCGAGCGCATCGTCACCGAACTGAAGAACAAGGCGCCAGCGTTTGCGGGCGCTGCCTCCGGCACCATCGGCTTGAAGCAGGAGCTTGGCGAAGGCGTCGCGCCGGCGCCGATCAGTGACGCCGTTTCAGCGCTGGTCAATCTCGGCTATTCGCGCGATACCGCCGCCAATGCGGTGGCGGCGGCGCTGAAAAACGCCGGCGAGGATGCGGATGCGTCGAAGCTGATCCGCTTCGGGCTGAAGGAACTGGCGCGGTGAGACCGTTGCCCGAGAAATAAATTCCGACTAGGAACAAGAGCATGGGCAGATATGCGGGCTTGACCTCCAGGGGGCAGCTTACGATTCCAAAGAAAGTCCGGGACGCGTTGTCGCTCAAGGCGGGCGATACGGTTGCGTGGACGGTCATGGACGGTCTTCTGATAGGAACGCCGCGCAATCTTAGATTTGCCGACCTTGCCGGATTTCTGGGCAATCCGCCCGGCGGGCCTGCCACGCTGGAGGAAATCGACGCCGCGCTAGGGGATGCCGTCGGTCGCCACGCCGCCGGCGATCGCGATGGAAGTGGGCGCGCCTGATGAGCCTTTCGCCACGCCTCATTGCTCCCGACAAGCGCGGCGAGGACGCCGAGCAGACCTTGCGGCCGCAGACGCTCAGTGATTTCGTCGGCCAGGCGGCGGTGCGGGCCAATCTCAAAGTGTTCATCGAGGCCGCCAAGGGCCGCAGCGAGGCGCTCGACCATGTGCTGTTCGTCGGCCCGCCCGGCCTCGGCAAGACGACGCTGGCGCAGATCATGGCACGTGAGCTCGGCGTCAATTTCCGCTCGACCTCCGGTCCGGTCATCGCCAAGGCCGGCGATCTCGCAGCACTGCTCACCAATCTCGAAGACCGCGACGTGCTGTTCATCGACGAGATCCACCGGCTCAACCCGGCGGTCGAGGAAATACTCTATCCGGCGATGGAGGATTTCCAGCTCGACCTGATCATCGGCGAAGGGCCGGCGGCGCGTTCGGTCAAGATCGATCTTGCCCGCTTTACCCTGGTCGCTGCCACCACCCGGCTCGGCCTTTTGACCAATCCGCTGCGCGACCGCTTCGGCATTCCGGTCCGCCTCAATTTCTACTCGGTCGAGGAACTGGAGCAGATCGTGCGCCGCGGCGCCCGCATCCTTGCCATGCCGCTCGGTGACGATGGCGCGCTGGAGATCGCGCGGCGCGCGCGCGGCACGCCGCGCATCGCCGGTCGGCTGTTGCGCCGCGTGCGCGATTTTGCCTCCGTCGCCGGCGACGGTCACGTCGACCGCCAGATCGCCGATGAGGCGCTGACGCGGCTCGAGGTCGATGCGCTCGGCCTCGACGCGCTCGACCGCCGCTATCTCTCGATGATCGCTCGGAATTTTGGCGGCGGGCCGGTCGGCATCGAGACCATCGCGGCAGGGCTTTCCGAGCCGCGCGACGCCATCGAGGACATCATCGAGCCCTATCTGATCCAGCAGGGTTTTATTCAGCGCACGCCGCGCGGCCGCGTGCTGACCGCCAATGCATGGCGGCATCTCGGCCTCGATGCGCCGAAGGACCTGGCGCAGCAGCAGATCAGCCTCTTCCAGGAAGAGTAGCCGCGGGGCCTTGCGGCTCCATTCCTGCGCAAAATCTCCTAATCCTGGTCAGCTTGCCGGCGCATTTGCCGGCTCTAACGCTTCGCTGTGGGGACCGTCGGTTCCGCGAATGACGGGGTTGAGCAATGATCACCAGACGCGGCTTCCTGCGCCTCATCGGCGGTTCCTTCCTATCGGCCGTGTCGCTCAGTGCTTATGCGGTCGGCCTCGAGCCAATGTTGCTGACGCATGTAAAGCGCTATTCACTGACCCCGCCAAACTGGCCTGCCGGATTGCGGCTTCGCGTCGTCGCTCTCGCCGATATCCATGCCTGTCGGCCATGGATGACGCCGGAGCGGATCAGGTCACTTGCCGAACGGGCGAACGGCCTGCAGCCGGATCTGATTGTCCTGCTTGGCGACTATACAGCCGGCACACGCCTGGTTACGGACTGGGTGGGCTCCTCCGAATGGGCGCCGGCATTGTCAGGCCTGAAGGCGCCGCTCGGGGTGTGGTCAATCCTTGGCAATCACGACTGGTGGGAGGACCTTTCCGCCCAGAAGGCCGGGTTGGGGCCGACGGTGGCGCGCCGGGCGCTCGAGAGCGCCGGCATACCGGTCCTGGAAAACGATGTGGTGCGCCTGGAAAAAGACGGGCATGGCTTCTGGGTCGCCGGACTTGCCGACCAACTTGCGCTGCGGCCGGGCAAGGCCTGGGGCCGCAGCAGGTTCACAGGACTGGACGATCTGCGCGGCACGCTGGCAAAGGTAAGTGACAAGGCTCCTGTTATCCTGCTGGCACATGAGCCGGACATTTTTCCGAAGGTCCCATCGCGGGTATCGTTGACTCTTTCGGGTCATACCCATGGTGGACAGGTGCGGTTACTCGGCTATTCTCCGGTCGTGCCATCCCGCTTCGGCAACCGTTTTGCCTATGGCCATGTCGTGGAGGAGAACCGCAACCTGATCGTCTCCGGAGGCCTCGGTTTCAGCATCCTGCCGGTGCGTTTCGGGATGCGCCCAGAGGTTCTTTCGATCGACCTGGGTTCAGCACTTCAATGAAGTGACCTGATCGCGTCCATCACATCCGGCTCGGCCTTGTCGCCGTCGAAAGCGTCGACGATGCCGAAGGCGCCGCCATAGCTCCAGACCGACCATGCGAAGCCATGGGCTTCGGCGCGCGCGATCATGTCCCTGGCATAAGCGGCACGGTATTCGGCCGGCATCACGTAGGCATTGCCGTATTCCTGGCGGATCATGCCGAATTCGCCGAGCGTGATGTTCTCCGGCTTTATCCCGTTGGCCTTTGCCCAGGCCTCGACCCTGGTGAACGGCGCCTCCATCGTCTCGCGCAGCTCCTCGTCGGTGTCCAGGCTGGCGACCTGCTCGTCGAGATAGGCAAGCAGGCCGCTCTGGCGCGCCCATGGCGCCTCGGCCTTGATCCTTGCGCGGATCGTATCGAGCGCAGTATCCAGCTTGGCGCGCGAGACGGCGCTGAGCGGATAGGGTAGGCCGGTGACATAGGGGATGAAGTCGCCGGCCCAGGTCGCGCCCTGATGGGTCAGCAGGAACGGGTCGTAGGAGTGAAAGGTCCAGATGATGTTGTCGTCGGGGATCGCCTTCGGATCGATCTTTGCCAGCGATACCGCATTGGAATAGCAGGCGCCGGTCAGAATCAGGGTGAGCCTGGTGGCTGACGAACGCGCCGCCGCGAACAGTTTCTGCTGGCGCTCCGGCCACAGGCCGGTGCCGTCGGCGTCGCAGTCGATGACCGGCTCGTTCATCGGCTCGAAAGCGACTTGGCGCGGATCCTCATCGGCCAGCGTGCGCGCCATCTTGCGCACCATTTCGACATAGGCGTCGAACATTTGTGGATCGTCCATCACCTCGCCCATGCCGATCTTGCGGCTGCTGCCGCTGGGGATCAGGTGCATGTCGACGATCACCTTCAAGCCGGCGCGATTGATCATGCGCACCGAGGCCAGCACGCTGGCATAGAGCTCGTCGCGCAGCGCCAGCGTCTCGCCGGACAGAAACGGCGACGGATCGACGGGCATGCGCAGGAAATCGAAGCCGGCGCTCTTCAGCGCCTTGAGGTCGTCGTCGTTGAGGAATTTGCGCCATTCCGGATAGGGCAGGATTGCCCGGCGGTCGCCCCATTTGTCCTCGCCCGGCCATGTCGTCCACTGGTCGAGATTGAGGCCGCGCTTCATCATAAAGCTCGCCGCCTGGCCCGGCGGTACCAGCGCGGCCAGCACAAGCAGCGCCGCCATCGAGGTCTTGATCATCGCCGTCAACAGTGCCATCGGGTTCATGCGCCAAGTTAATGCGTGTCGCCCAAAACTGTGCAGCGGTTTTGCGACAACGACGCGCCCGGAACCTGAACCGCGTCGCGCTTTAGGTGCCCGGTCAGGCCAAGAAAGGAAAGCGCGATGGACGATCATGGTGAATCGGCGGCGCTCTGCGCCGGGCTTTCCGGCGCGCTGACCGAATTCGGCCACCGGCTGATGGCGCGGGTCTACTATGCCGACACCGATTTCTCCGGCGTCGTCTATCACGCGCGCTATCTCGAATTCTTCGAGCGCGGCCGCTCCGATTATCTCAGGCTTGCCGGCGTCCACCACACCGAGCTTGCCGACGGCAAGCACGGCGAAAGAATAATCTGGGTGGTGCGGCGCATGGAGATCGACTTTCGCGGCTCCGCCCGCATGGACGATGTCTTGACCATCGAGACGCGCACCGAGGACATTTCGGGCGCCCGCATCTTCATGGCGCAGCAGCTGAAGCGCGGCGGCAAGGTGCTGGTCGAGGCGCGCGTCGAGGCGGCGATCATTGGCGAGAACGGCCGGCCACGGCGCTTTCCGAAGGAATGGATCGCAATCTTTATGCCCAAGGCAAACCTGTAGTTCAAATCGGTAACTTGCCGATCCCAATGCCACACAACTCGCCCAAGGCGCGGCAATGCGCCGCGCTGTGCGTCCTAACCCATCCTTAACCATAACGGTTCATGAAGAGAGTGGTGAAGATTGGAGGAATCCAGCGCCTTCCTTTCACCAAGATTTGCCCTGAAAAGGCCGCCTACGGTGCATTTTGGGGTTATTCCGCGAGCTTTGCGCGAACGGATTACAAGGGATGCCTATGGGCCAGCCGCCAGCCGTGCCCGGAAAATTCTTAAGGACGTAACCATGGAAAATATCGCACTCGCCGAACCGGGCGCGCATTTGTCGATTTGGGCGCTGTTCACGCAGGCCGGCTGGGTGGTCAAGCTGGTCATGATCGGGCTGCTCGGCGCCTCGATCTGGACCTGGGCGATCATCGTCGACAAACTCGTCGCCTATGGCCGCATGCGGCTCGCGCTCAATCGCTTCGAACAGGTGTTCTGGTCGGGGCAGTCGCTGGAGGAGCTCTACCGCACGCTCGCCGACCGCAAGACGTCAGGCATGGGCGCGATCTTCGTCGCTGCCATGCGCGAATGGAAGAAGAGTTTCGAGAAGGGGGCGAAATCGCCGCTGGGCCTGCAGACCCGCATCGACAAGGCGATGGACCTGGCGCTGACCCGCGAAATGGAAAAACTGGAAGGACGGCTTGGCTTTCTCGCCACCACTGGCTCGGCGGCGCCGTTCATCGGCCTGTTCGGCACCGTGATCGGCATCATGACCTCGTTCCAGGCGATTGCGGCATCCAAGAATACCAGCCTGTCGGTGGTCGCACCCGGCATTGCCGAGGCGCTGCTGGCCACGGCAATAGGCCTGCTGGCGGCTATCCCCGCCGTCATCGCCTACAACAAGCTGTCGTCGGACGCGAGCAAGATCGCCGTGCGCATGGAAGGGTTCGCGGACGAGTTCTCCGCCATACTCTCGCGCCAAATCGATGAAAAAGTCGCGCAGAAGGCCTGAGGAACAATCATGGGAATGTCTGTAGGCGCGGGTGGCGGGGGACGCGGTGGTCGCGGCCACAGGCGGCGCGGCCGCCATCACGCCATGATATCGGAAATCAACGTCACGCCGATGGTCGACGTGATGCTGGTGCTTTTGATCATCTTCATGGTCGCCGCACCCTTGCTGACGGTCGGCGTTCCGGTCGACCTGCCGGAAACACAGGCCAAGGCGATTGCGGCCGACACGCAACCGATCGAGGTATCCATCAACTCCGCCGGCCAGATTTACATCCAGAAGACCGAGATCCCGATCGAGGAACTGGTGGCAAAGCTGCAGGCGATCTCGAAGACCGGCTATGACGAGCGCATCTTCTTTCGCGCCGACAAGGCAACCAATTATGGAGCGGCTCTGCAGGTCATGGCCCGTGTCCAAGCCGCTGGCTACAAGAATATGAGTCTCATCTCGCTGCAGGAACAGGACCAGTAGACAAGAACATGCGGACCGGCCTCACCACATCGGTGATCTTGCATGCGACGGCGATCGCCTTCGGGCTGTTCACGCTGTCGGCGCCGGCTGCGCTTCCGTCGTCCGAAGTCGAGGCGGTCGCAGTCGAGATCGTGCCGATGGAAGCGATCGCGCAGATACAGAAAGGCGACAAGAAAGCTGCGGTGAGCGAAAAGCCGACTCCATTGCCGACCCAGCGTCCGGACATCGTGGCCGACGCGAAGACGGTCGGCGACAACAGCGTCGATACCGACAAGCCGCCGACGCCGGATCCCAAGCCCCAGCCGGTCGACAAGGCTGAGGCGCCGCCGCCCGCGCCGACGCCGAAAGAAAAGCCGAAGCCCGAGGACGTGCCGAAGCCGAAGGAGCAGCCCAAGCCTGTCCCGGCGACCGAGGTCGCACCGGTGCCGCAGCCGAAGGAAGAGGTCAAGCCCGAGCCGGTCAAGCAGGCGGAGCCAAAACCGACACCGGCCAAGGAACCGGCGCCGACGCCGCCGCAGGACAAGACCGCCGCCATCGACCCGAAGCCTGAGGTCAAGCCGGATGCCGTCGCCGAAGCGATTGCCAAGGAGCCGCCAACCGAGGAGACGCAGCTTCCGGACTCTGCGCCCGCCCCGCAGGCGCGGCCGAAGCCGCAGCCGGCCCAGGCCGAAAGCGCCAAGGCGCCCGAGCGCAAGGACGCCGAAAAGCCGGTCAAGGAAGCCTCGTCCAAGCCGAAATCGGAAGACAAGCAGTTCAACGCCGACGAGATTTCGGCGCTGCTCGACAAGCGCAAGCCGTCAGGCGGCGGCGCCAAGCGCTCGACCCAGCAAGCATCGCTCGGCGGGGACAAGGATCAGGGCCAGAAGCTTTCGAGATCGGAACAGGGGGCGTTGGAGGCCCAGCTTGGTGGCTGCTGGACCTTGCCGGTAGGGCTCGAAGGCTCCGAGAACTTCGTTGTCGTAATCCGGTTCAACCTCGACGCCTCCGGCAAGCTGGACGGACGGCCATCCGTCGAAAAGTCGAGCGGCAACCGCCCGTTCGACGAAAGTGCCGTGCGCGCGGTTCAGAAATGCGATGTGGCCGGCCTGCAGGTTCCCGCAGGCAAACAAGACATCTGGGCCGACGTCCGGGTCACGTTCGATCCGAGGGAGATGCTGGGCCTGTAGGCCTGGCGCCCCCGCAGAATCATTGAAGACCCGTAGAATCATTGAAGAGAAGCGAGAAGACATGAAATTCATCCTCAAGCCGCTCCTGATGATCGTAGCGATGGCGCTGGGCATGACTGCCGCCGCCACCTTGCCGGCGCGGGCGCTCGTTGAGCTCAACGTCAACAAAGGCAATGTCGAGCCGCTGCCGATCGCCATCACCGATTTCCAGGGCGGCGATGCGCTGGGCGCGGAGATTTCCGGCATCGTCAGCGCAGACCTGAAACGCTCCGGTCTGTTCGCGCCGATCGACAAGAGCGCCTTCATCGAAAAGATCTCCAACCCCGATGCCACGCCTCGCTTCGAGGACTGGAAGGTGATCAACGCTCAGGCGCTGGTCACCGGCAGCGTCAGCAAGGAGGCCGATGGCCGCGTCCGTGCCCAGTACCGGTTGTGGGACACCTTTGCCGGCCAGCAGATGTCGGGCGAGCAGTTCTTCGCCAACGACGCCAACACGAGGCGCGTCGCCCACATCATCGCCGACGCCATCTATGAGCGGCTGACCGGCGAGAAAGGCTATTTCGACACGCGCGTCGTCTTCATCGACGAATCGGGTGCAAAGAACGCGCGCAAGAAGCGCCTCGCCATCATGGACCAGGACGGCGCCAATATCCGCTACCTGTCGGACGGCCGGTCGATCGTGCTGACCCCGCGTTTCTCGCCAAACCGGCAGGAAATCACCTACATGTCCTATGAAAGCGGCCAGCCGAAGGTCTATCTGCTGCAGATCGAGACCGGGCAGCGCGAACTGGTCGGCGACTTTCCCGGCATGACCTTTGCGCCGCGGTTCTCGCCCGACGGCCAGAAGGTGATCATGAGCCTGCTGCGCGACGACGGCAATTCCAACATCTTCGCCATGGATTTGAGAAGCCGCTCGACGACCAGGCTCACGAACTCGACGGCCATCGACACCTCGCCGTCCTATTCGCCGGATGGCAGCAAGGTGGTGTTCACCTCCGACCGCGGCGGCCGCGCGCAGATCTATGTGATGGGCGCCGACGGTTCTGGCCAGACCCGCATCTCCTTCGGCGACGGCGTCTATTCGACGCCGGTGTGGTCACCGCGTGGCGATCTCATCGCCTTCACCAAGCAGACTGCCGGCGAGTTCCAGATCGGCGTCATGCGCGTCGACGGTTCAGGCGAGCGCATCCTTTCAACCGGCTTCCAGCAGGAGGGGCCGACCTGGGCGCCCAACGGCCGGGTGCTGATGTTCTTCCGCGATTCTGCCGGCGGCCCGAAACTCGTTTCGGTCGATCTCACCGGCCGCAACGAACAGTCGATCCCGACCTCGAATTTCGCTTCGGACCCGGCCTGGTCACCGCTGCTGGAATAGGCAGGAAGGGGAATTGAGGAATTGAGGGACTGACGAGTTGAAGAACTGAAGGATGGAGAAGGCAGCGGCCTACATCGAGCACGCGAGGGATTTGGAAGTCTATAAGCGTGCCTATGCAGTTTCCCTTGGGGTACACAGAGCCACGCTTGCTTTTCCGAAAATGGAGCAATACGCGCTCGCCGATCAACTACGTCGTTCCAGCAAGGCGATCTGCGCCAATTTGGCTGAGGGTTTTGCCAAACAGACCCGCTCCAAGCCCGAATTCGCACGGTTCATTTCGATGGCGATAGGGTCATGCAGTGAAGTGGAGACGTGGATTTCGTATGCGTTCGATCTGGAGTATATCACCCAGGCGCAACGCGACGAGTGGTTGCAATCCTATGCCCGCATTTACGGAATGCTGGTCAATCTCAGAGAGAAGCTGAGGTGACCTCTTTCCTCAATTCTTCAATTCTTCAATTCCAACTTTCCACGGCTTGGTCGCGTTTCAGCCGCATTTCTGCCTACGGTCCGCGCGCATTGTTGCCTCCTCGGATTCCCCTTGGGCAAAACGGCTGTGGACGGCAGCCGAAACCAAATTTTAACCGTGTTTCTTGAACGCCGGTTAACCCAAACGTGGTTACTGGACGATCAACGAAATCACTCGAATTGCGAAGGAGAGGCGGCATGGGCCGTATCGCAGCACTTACCAGAAACCCGGCGATGATCGCGCTGGTGGCATTGCTCGCCATCGCCGGCTGCGCCTCGAAGAAGAACCTGAACAGCGCCGCCGATCTCGGTCTCAGCGGCGCCGGGGCGGCAACGCCCGGATCGGCCCAGGATTTTACCGTCAACATCGGCGACCGCATCTTCTTCGACACGGATTCGTCCTCGATCCGCGCCGACGCGCAGACGACGCTTTCGCGCCAGGCGCAATGGCTGAACCAGTACAGGCAGTATGCCATCGTCATCGAAGGCCATGCCGACGAGCGCGGCACGCGCGAATACAATCTGGCGCTTGGCGCCCGCCGTGCCGCCGCCACCCGCGACTTCCTCGTCGCCAGGGGTGTTTCCGCCCAGCGCCTGAAGACCATTTCCTACGGCAAGGAGCGTCCAGTCGCGGTTTGCGACGACATTTCCTGCTGGTCGCAGAACCGCCGCGCCGTCACCACGATCAGCGGCGCCGGTTCCTGATCGGCAATTTTCCGATCGGCAGAAATGCAACACCTACGTGTGAAAGGCGGCTGCGGCCGCCTTTTTCATGTCCGGCGCCCGGATGTGGGACTTGAAACAAAATTTGGCCGAAGTCCTGCGTCCTTGGTAATAGCCGAGGCGCCTGACGGTCCACTCCGATCGGAAGGCATGCAACAGGCAAACAATCCACGGCGAGAGGCACATGCATTTCAGATCGGTCTTGAGCGGCACGCTTGCGTTGCTGCTCGTATCAAGCGTCGCTGCCCCGGCAGTAGGCAATGAGCAAGGCACAGAAAAAAGCGGTTTTTCCTTCCGCCTGCCGACGCTCGGCATTTTCGGTGAAAAAAAGAAACCGGATCAGGTGCAATTTGCGCAGGATGGCACCGGCACAACGGGGCTGGAGGAACAGCTCCGGCAAATGAACGGCAAGATCGAGGAGCTCAACTTCCAGGTGCTGCAGATGCAGGAGCAGATCCGCAAGCAGCAGGAAGACAACGAGTTCCGTTTCCAGCAGCTGGAAGGCGGCTCACAAGGCGCGCAGCAGCCACGCGAGCAGAAGAAGTCGGACGCCACCACCAACACCGACAGCAGCGTCGCCGAGGCTCCGGCGACGCATGCGCCGGCCGATGCGGGCACACCGCCCGCCGGCGGCCAGGAGGTGATCGTCGAATCACCGACAGGCGAACCCGGCGCGGTGATCCCGGGCACGCCGCCGAAGACGTTCGGCACCATCACCGTCGACAAGAACGGCAATGTGATCGAGGGCAACACGCAGGCACATGCACCGGCGCAGAACACCGCCCCTGTCCCCGGCGACCAGGCCGCTGGCACGCAGGCCGGCAAGTCCGACGATACGGTGGTCGCGGCGCTGCCCGCCACCGACGACCCGGAGGAGCTTTACCGCAATTCCTATCAGTTCATCCTGTCGGGCGACTACGGCACTGCCGAACAGGGTTTTCGCGACCACATCGCCCGCTTCCCCAAGGACGCCAAGACGGCGGACGCGCATTACTGGCTGGGTGAGTCGCTGCTCGGCCAGCAGAAGTACCGCGACGCGGCCGAGACGTTCCTCGCCGCCAGCAAGGACTATCCGAAGGCCAAGAAGGCTCCCGACATGCTGCTGAAGCTCGGTGTGTCGCTGGTCGGATTGAACCAGCGCGACGTGGCCTGCGCCACTTTCGGCGAGATCGGCAAGCGCTATCCGAACGTTTCCGGCGCGCTCAAGGAACGCGTCAAGCAGGAAAGGGCGCTCGCGGCGTGCTAGTTTTTCTCCTGCATGTCGTTGCCCCAAGACTTGTTGTCCCAGATCCGGGGCCACTTTTGGGCGACATGCATTGACGCCCGAAACCGAGCCTGACCGTTCGGTTTTTTCGCAGATCGACTTTACCAGCGGCGCTGTTGCGGCCGTGTCCGGTGGCAGCGACTCGACCGCCCTCCTCCTTCTCCTCAAAGATCACCTCGACCGTACCGCGCCGGCAACGAAATTGCTGGCTGTGACCATCGATCACGGTCTGCGGCCGGGCTCGGCAGCGGAAGCACAGGCCGTGGCCAGGCTTTGCGCCGGGCGCGGCATTGCCCACCGCATCCTGGTCTGGTCCGAACGCAAGCCGTCGACCGGCCTGCCGGCTGCCGCGCGAGAGGCACGCTACCGGCTGCTGGGCGAGGCGGCGCAGGCGGAAGGTATCGGCCTTATCCTGACAGGCCACACAGCCGACGACCAAGCGGAGACCGTGCTGATGCGGCAAGCTCGCCAGGAGGGAGCGCGAGAGCCAGAGCGAGGTCTGGCCGGCATGGCACCGGCCACCCTCTATGACTGGCGGATCTGGATCGCACGGCCGCTTCTCGGCACACGGCGTGCTGCGCTGCGCGAAGTCCTGCGGCGCGCGAATGTCGGCTGGACCGAAGACCCGACTAATGAAGACGAGGCTTTCGAGCGGCCACGTATCCGCGCAGCGCTTGCCGACCGCAATGGTGCGCGGGAAGACGCGTTGACGCTGGCCGCGCGGGCTGCGGTGGAGCGCGAGCAGCTTGGCCATCGCGCCGCCGCGCTGATCCGTGGCTTTGCCAGCAGGCCCGCAGCCGGCCTTATCCGTCTCGATCCGGGCTTTGCGACAGCCGTCGACGAGGCGGCGGCCGTCTACGCGCTGCGCGTCCTGCTGGCGACTGTCGGCGGCGTTGCCTTTCTGCCCGAGCAGGCTCGCAGCGAGGCGCTGCTCAACCGGCTGAGGCCCGGACCACCTGGCACAACCTCATTTTTCGCTACCCCGTTTTGCGCCACATTGTCGCGGACGGTGGTCGATGCGCGGCGTGCCGGCATTTTTCTGCGTCGCGAAACCCGCAACCTGCCGCCCGCTGCGTCTGCCGTGAACAATGCCCTCTGGGACGGTCGCCGGAGGATCACATTGGCGGACAGACCGGGTGAATTTTTGATCGCGCCGCTCGGCGCGGCGCGTGCCGCAAGACAGGCAATTGCCGAAAATGGCACGCCGCCGAGCCTTGTCCGCGCGGCTCTGGCGGCCGAGCCGGTGCTGTGGCGCGCAAGCGAACATCCAGGCGACAGCCCGATGTTGCCGGGAATGGCGGTATGCCCGGTCGTCGCGCCCTTTGCCCGCTTCCTGCCGTCCTTCGACCTGGCGCCGGCCGGAAGTGTTGCCGCGCTGATCGGCGCGCCGCGACTTCCTGCCCCGCCTTTCGGCGGCCACACTGCCGGTTGATCATGGGCGAAAGCTTAACCGCGACATGCTGTTCTGCTTGGCAAGGAAGGGCGCCATCCCTATGTTAGACCCAAGTTTCCTCTCACGACGCGTGTCCGCTGGCGGACACCAACGGGACAATTGATGAATCCGAATTATCGCAATCTCGCGCTCTGGGCGATCATAGCGGTCCTGCTCATCGCTCTCTTCAATCTGTTCCAGACGCCGCAGACGCGCGGAGCAGCGAGTGACGTCCCCTATTCGCAGTTCCTGCAGGATGTCGCGGCCGGCCGGGTCAAGACGGTGACCATCGCGGGCGCCCGCATCTCGGGCACCTATACCGACACATCTACCGGCTTCCAGACCTATTCGCCGGGTGATCCGTCGCTGGTTTCGAGGTTGCAGGACAAGAACGTCACCATCAACGCGCGCCCCGAATCCGACGGTTCCAATTCGCTGTTCAGCTATCTCATCTCCTGGCTGCCGATGATCCTCATCCTTGGCGTCTGGATATTCTTCATGCGCCAGATGCAGTCCGGCTCCGGCCGCGCCATGGGCTTCGGCAAGTCGAAGGCCAAGCTTTTGACTGAAGCGCATGGCCGCGTCACCTTCCAGGATGTCGCCGGCGTTGACGAAGCCAAGCAGGATTTGGAAGAGATTGTCGAATTCCTGCGTGATCCGCAGAAGTTCCAGCGGCTTGGCGGCAAGATTCCGCGCGGCGTGCTGCTCGTCGGCCCTCCCGGGACCGGCAAGACGCTGCTTGCCCGTTCGGTCGCCGGTGAGGCCAACGTGCCGTTCTTCACCATTTCCGGCTCGGACTTTGTCGAGATGTTCGTCGGCGTTGGCGCCAGCCGCGTCCGCGACATGTTCGACCAGGCCAAGAAGAATGCGCCCTGCATCATCTTTATCGACGAAATCGACGCGGTCGGCCGCCATCGCGGCGCCGGCCTCGGCGGCGGCAACGACGAGCGCGAGCAGACGCTGAACCAGTTGCTGGTCGAAATGGACGGCTTCGAATCCAACGAAAGCATCATCCTGATCGCTGCCACCAACCGGCCGGACGTGCTCGATCCGGCGCTGCTCAGGCCCGGCCGTTTCGACCGCCAGGTGGTGGTGCCGAACCCCGACATCGTCGGCCGCGAGAAGATCCTGAAGGTGCATGTGCGCAACGTGCCGCTGGCCCCCAATGTCGACCTCAAGGTGATCGCACGCGGCACGCCGGGCTTTTCCGGAGCCGACCTGATGAACCTCGTCAACGAATCCGCCCTGATGGCGGCGCGGCGCAACAAGCGCCTTGTCACCATGGCCGAGTTCGAGGACGCCAAGGACAAGATCATGATGGGCGCCGAGCGCCGCTCGTCGGCGATGACCCAGGCCGAGAAGGAACTCACCGCCTATCACGAGGCCGGTCACGCCATCCTGGCGCTGAACGTGCCGTCGGCCGATCCGCTGCACAAGGCGACCATCATCCCGCGCGGCCGGGCGCTTGGCATGGTCATGCAGTTGCCGGAAGGCGACCGCTATTCGATGAGCTACAAATACATGATCTCGCGCCTCGCCATCATGATGGGTGGCCGAGTCGCCGAGGAGTTCAAGTTCGGCAAGGAGAACATCACCTCGGGCGCCTCCTCGGACATCGAGCAGGCAACCAAGCTGGCGCGCGCCATGGTCACGCGCTGGGGTTTTTCCGACAAGCTTGGCCACGTCGCTTATGGCGACAACCAGGAGGAAGTGTTCCTCGGCCATTCGGTGGCGCGCACGCAGAACGTATCGGAAGAGACGGCGCAGATCATCGACGCCGAAGTGCGCCGGCTGATCGACGAGGCCTATTCGACGGCCAAATCCATCCTGACCAAGAAGAAAAAGGAATGGATCGCGCTGGCGGAGGGGCTTTTGGAATATGAGACGCTGTCCGGCGACGAGATCAAGCAGTTGATCGCCGGCCACAAGCCGGCACGCGATCTCGGCGACGACACGCCGCCGAGCCGCGGCTCGGCCGTGCCGAAGTCCGGCAGCCGCCGCAAGAAGGGCCCGGAGCCCGAAGGCGGCATGGAGCCTCAGCCGTCAAGCTAGGGCTCGGCTCAGAAGATTGATTTCGAAAACGCCGCGGCCTGGACCGCGGCGTTTCTGTTTGAAGTTGGAGAGGGCTGCCGGAGTTGTCCGCGGCCTTGCACGCGCAGTTGGCGATTGGCGAAAGCCGGCATGGCGGCTAATCTCCCCACTTGTGGGGGAGATGTCCGGCAGGACAGAGGGGGGCGCTGTCCCGCCGACCTGGCAACGTAGCGCAGCCATGCCCACGCTAACTAATCCCAATCAGCGAGGCGAATAATGGGAAGGTTAGCGATCCTTCGCGTCCCCTCTGCCATGCCGGGCATCTCCCCCACGACGGCCCACGACGGGGGGATTGGCAGAGTCGATGCTGCTCCTCGCAACGCAGGTAGCCTCTTGGAAAGTCGGCCAACAAAAAGGCCCGCGAAGCTTGCGGTTCGCGGGCCTTGCTATCTTCGAATGTTGATGCCGATCAGCTCTTCAGCGCGGCATTGCACAGGCTGTAGAAGCCGCCACCGGTCTGGATCCATTTGAGGCCGCCCAGCGTCCCGGCACCCTTGTTGGCGTGGTATTGGTCGCGGCAGGTGTACATGCGGGCCTTGGCCGGAGTTTCGCTGCTATATTTGTCCGAGATCGCCTTCGGAAACGTCACTCCCTGGGGAGCGGTCACGGTCGGCTTTTTCGGCTGGCTGGTGAGGCTTGCCTGATCGGCTGCCGGCTTGGTGTCGTCGTCGAAGGCACTGGCACCGCACTGGCTCATGCGGAAGTCGTTCCACTTCATGCCGTTCAGCGTGTTGCCGGCCTTGGCCGCCCGATATTTGGCGCCGCACTCCGCCCTGCTGAGGCCGCTGCCTGCATTGGCAGTTGCCGCTGCCTTGGTCGTCGCTGCGGCGGCCGCATCGGGCGTTGCAGCGCTGGTGCTGTTCGCCTTGGCTGGCGTGGCGTCGGTTGCGGCGGCGACGGTGGCGCATTCTGCCTTGCGGAACTGGTTCCAGTTCTGCCCGCCAAGTGTTCCGGCGTCCTTTGCCGCGTTATACTTGGTGCTGCATTCAGCCATGGTCAGCGCATTGGCGGGCGCTGCCAGGAATAAAGTCACGACGGCAAGACCCGTCAAAGTTGCAAGTCGATGGATGAGCATGTGTCTTCTCCCTCTGATGTTCACGTTATGTACCAAGCAAGCAATAGCACTCAACGAATGGTTGCGCCAGAGGCCAAATGGCGTAAAACCCTTCGGAAAGTGCATTATTTTGGATGAACTCGTTGCCAGCTCCTGCCCCCAGGCAATTTCCTGGGCGCATATGCACGGAAAACTTGTATAGAGCGGACCACTCTCCGGGAACTGCCTCGCATGACGGGCCGAGCGGGTCGGCCAGTGCGGCGGACCTGACTGCCTGGTCCAGAGCAACACGATTTGTGGGTTCCGAATTCAATGCCTATCGACTGACACTTGAAAGAATCCGGATGCGGTCTGAAGTCCCTGAACGCTGCTGCTGCAACCAGGGCAGGCAAAATCACAGCACTGACGTGACACAAAACACACAAGACAACAGTTTTCTAAGGAATGGTGCCCTATAATCATGAATTGTGATGATAGGGCTCGGGCCAATGTGTGGCATGACGTGCCGGCAATGAACCATCGGGAAGCTGACTAGCATGGCAGGAAGTTATTTCGGAACGGACGGCATTCGCGGCCGCGCCAACAGATTCCCAATGACGGCGGAGATCGCCATGAGGGTCGGCATGGCCGCCGGCCTTTCGTTCCAGCGCGGCAACCATCGTCACCGCGTCGTGCTCGGCAAGGACACCAGACTTTCCGGCTACATGATCGAGAATGCGATGGTGTCGGGCCTGTGCGCCGCCGGCATGGATGTGTTCCTGCTCGGCCCGATTCCGACGCCCGCGGTCGCCATGCTGGTGCGCTCATTGCGCGCCGACATCGGCGTGATGATCTCGGCCTCGCACAATCCTTACTACGACAACGGCATCAAGCTGTTCGGTCCCGATGGCTACAAGCTTTCCGACGAGATCGAGGAGCGCATCGAGGGCATGCTCGACAAGGATATCGAACTGGCGCTCGCCGACTCGGACGGGCTCGGCCGCGCCAAGCGCGTCGACGGCGTTCATGACCGCTATATCGAATTTGCCAAGCGCACGCTGCCGCGGTCGATGTCGCTGTCGGGCCTCCGCATCGTCGTCGATTGCGCCAATGGCGCCGCCTACAAGGTGGCGCCCGAGGCGCTGTGGGAACTTGGCGCCGAAGTTGTCGCCATCAACGTCGAGCCCAACGGCTTCAACATCAACAAGGAGTGTGGCTCGACCCATCCGGCCGGCCTGCAGAAGAAGGTGCATGAAGTGCGCGCCGATATCGGCATCGCGCTCGACGGCGACGCCGACCGCGTCGTCATCGTCGACGAGAACGGCGCGATCGTCGATGGCGACCAGATCATGGCGCTGATTGCCGAGTCCTGGCATCAGAGCGGACGGCTGGCCGGCGGTGGCGTCGTCTCGACGGTGATGTCCAATCTCGGCCTCGAACGCTTCCTCGGCGACATGAACCTGCAGTTGCACCGCACCAAGGTCGGCGACCGCTATGTCGTCGAGCACATGCGTGCGCACGGCCTGAATGTCGGCGGCGAACAGTCGGGCCACATCGTGCTGTCCGATTTTTCCACCACCGGCGACGGCCTCGTCTCGGCGCTTCAGGTGCTCGCCTGCATCAAGCGGCAGAACCGACCGGTCAGCGAATTGTCGAAGAAGTTCGCGCCGGTGCCGCAATTGCTGAAGAACGTTCATATTTCCGGCGGCAAGCCGCTCGAGGAAGCTTTGGTCAAGGCGGCGATCGAAGATGGACGCCACCGCCTGGGCCAGGCTGGCCGCCTGGTCATCCGGCCGTCCGGCACGGAACCGCTCATCCGCGTCATGGCGGAAGGCGACGATCAGCAACTGGTCGAGGCCGTGGTCAACGACATTGTCGAGGTCATTTCGGAAACCCGCAGCGCCGCCTGATCCCAGTTTTTGCCAGGTGAAAAGCCCGCCCTCCGGCGGGCTTTTTCGTGTGTCCGCACGCCAAATCGTTGGCGGACAACGCGAAAATCCTGAAAGATTTAGAGATTCATGGTTAAGCGATAGGGTTAAACGGCTTTTAACTTTTCCAATTCATTATCCACGACTGAAACCAATCAGATTCGGACGCGTTCGCTGTGCCGAGGGTTCTCAGGGGTGACAAGCATGTTCAATACAGCAAGAATGGGCCTCTTTGCCGCGCTGCTCGCGGGCGTGGCCGGACCAGTGTTCGCCGCCGACTTCGTCGAGCCGCCCGTGGTCGAGCCGGCCCCGCCGCCGCCCGTCTACGAGCAGCCGGTCGAATATGGCGGCTGGTACATTCGCGGCGACATCGACTACCACTGGTCGAAGTTCCGCGGCGGCGACTACATCACTTATAGCGCGGTCGCGCCGCAGAATCCCGGCCGCTTCGACAGCGGCGAGCTGGATGGCGCCTTCTCGGCCGGCGCCGGCGTCGGCTACCAGATCAACCGGCACTTCCGCACCGACCTGACCGCGGACTGGTTGAGCAAATCCGATTTCCGCGGCTCGACCAGCGGCTTCTGCGGCGTTAATCAGACGCCCTGCACTTCGACCGACCACTCGTCCTATACGGCGCTGCTGCTGCTCGCCAATGCCTATGTCGATATCGGCACCTGGCACGGCGTCACGCCTTATGTCGGCGCCGGCATCGGCGGCGCCTGGGTCAAATGGGACACGCTGCACAACAATGACATCGACGGCGAGTTCGAGCATCATGGCGGCAAGGGCTGGCGCTTTGCCTATGCGGCCATGGCGGGCGCCTCCTACTGCCTGACCGATCGCGTCAAGCTCGATCTCGGCTACCGCTTCAGCCATATCGAGGGCGGCAAGATGTTCGACTACGCTTCAGACAGCAATGTCGGTCCCGGCCGTGACAAGGGCATCAATGTGCACGAAGTGCGCGGCGGCCTGCGCTACCAGTTCGGCAACTCGGACTGTGCCCAGCCGGAGCCGATCGCCTACGAACCCGAACCGGTTTACACCAAGTAATCGCTTCGAGAGCAGGTTTGCGGACCGCCCGGCAAAAGCCGGGCGGTTTTTTCGTTGTGGCGGCAACGCGCATCAAAATCAATTCGCTAACGCCTTGTTATCCTTAACCGCCACTTAACCACTATGGTTAACAATGCCCTGAAACGGCGCTCGCGATCGCGAATGGCGCCACCTTCGGGAGCCGGGGATCATGACAGTCAAATCGCGCATAGCACTGGCGCTTGCAGCAATCGCCCTGACGCCGTTGTCGCGGGCGCTTGGCGCCGACTACGATCCGCCGATCTATGTCGACCAGGCGCCGGACTATGTGCCGGTCGAAGTCGGTTCGGGCTGGTATCTGCGTGGCGATGTCGCCTATCTGCCGGAAGAGAGCTACAGGAATGTGGACTTCGCTTTCACGCCGGCAAGCTATGAGGAGAGCGAGGATCCGGTTTTTGCCAGTATCGGCTTCGGTTATCATCTAAACGACTACCTTCGAGCCGAAGTGAATCTCGGCTATCTGCCCGGCAACAAGATTGACGTCAGATTTAACAACGGAATTGTTGCTGCTTCCGCGAATGTGGAAAACTCCGCCTGGACAGGGATGGTAAACGGCTATGTCGACTTGGGAACCTATGTCGGCTTCACGCCCTATGTCGGCGCAGGCGTCGGCCTTTATCGAAGCAAACGCAGCTTTTCGGCGAGCTTTGTCAACGCTCTAAACCCGGCAAGCAACTTCGATCTGCGTGACGACAAAACGCAGTATTCTTTTGCTTATTCACTAAATGCCGGTGTTGCGTACCAGGTTTCCAAGAACATCTCGGTTGATTTAGGCTACCAGTACCTGTCGGCGCCGGATGCCGAATATGCCACCCTGGCTGACTTGGATGACTCTCCAATCCGCAAAGGGATCGACTCCCATCAGATCAAGGTCGGGCTGCGCTACGATCTCTGGTAGGCACGGCGAAAGCCTTGGGAATGCCAGCGGCGGACTTTGGTCCGCCGTTCTGTTTTTCGGTGAGGACGCGGTAGTATCCCGTCAGCGACAAAAACTTTCCTCTTGACGCCGGAAGCCTGAACGCATATCGCCGTCTGTGGGCCACCCCTCCCCAACGAGGGGCCACTATCTGGAAGGATAGACCACGATGACGATCCATACGAAGCCCGGACTGCGCCCGGCAAATCCCAATTTTTCCTCAGGTCCCTGTGCAAAACGCCCCGGCTGGTCAGTCGAGGCGCTGGCCAATGCCGCGCTCGGACGCTCGCACCGCGCCAAGATCGGCAAGACCAAGCTCGAACAGGCGATCGAGCTGACGCGGGAAATTCTCCAAATTCCGGCGGATTATCGCATCGGCATCGTGCCGGCGTCGGACACCGGCGCGGTCGAGATGGCGCTGTGGTCGCTGCTCGGCGAACGCGGCGTCGACATGGTCGCCTGGGAGAGTTTCGGTTCCGGCTGGGTCACCGATGTGATCAAGCAGCTGAAGCTCGCCGACGTGCGCAGGATCGAAGCCGGCTACGGTGCGTTGCCGGATCTGACAAAAATCGACTTCGACCGCGACGTGGTCTTCACCTGGAACGGCACGACCTCAGGCGTGCGCGTGCCGAACGGCGATTTCATCCCAGCCGCCCGCAAGGGCCTGACCATCTGCGACGCCACGTCGGCGGCCTTTGCGCAAGAGCTCGATTTTGGCAAGCTCGACGTCGTCACCTTCTCCTGGCAGAAGGTGCTGGGCGGCGAAGGTGCGCATGGCATGCTGATCCTCAGCCCGCGCGCCGTCGAGCGGCTGGAAAGCTACAAGCCTGCCTGGCCGCTGCCGAAAATCTTTCGCCTCACCTCGGGCGGCAAGCTCATCGAAGGCATTTTTAAGGGCGAAACCATCAACACGCCGTCGATGCTGTGCGTCGAGGACTATCTCGACGCGCTGCGTTGGGCGAAGTCGATCGGCGGTCTCGACGCATTGATTGCCCGCGCCGACGCCAACGCCGCCATTATCGACGGTTTCGTCGGTAAATCCGCATGGCTCGGCCATCTGGCCACCGACCCGGCGACGCGGTCGAACACGTCTGTCTGTCTTTCCTTCACCGACCCGGACGTCGCCGCGCTCGATGCCGACGGACAAGCGGCGTTCGCCAAGGGCATCGTCTCGGCGCTCGACAAGGAAGGCGTCGCCTACGATATCGGCGCCTATCGCGATGCGCCGCCGGGCCTGCGCATCTGGTGCGGCGCGACCGTCGAGACTTCCGACCTCGAAGCGCTGCTGCCGTGGCTCGACTGGGCCTTTGCCGCGCAAAAGGCGTCGCTCAAGGCGGCCGCCTGATCCTCGAGCGAAGGGTGGCCGGAAGGGCCGGGTGGGGGCGCCTCCACCAACTCAACGATCCGCATTGCAGGAAGAAAAGATTTTGGCCGCGTCCGGCCGCAACGACCCCACCCCGGCGCTTCGCGCCGACCCTCCCGTCAGGGGAGGGGCGCCAATCGCAAAGGATGAAGCCCATGCCCCGCGTTCTCGTCTCAGACAAACTCTCCACCACTGCCGTGCAGATCTTCAGGGATCGCGGCATCGAGGTCGACTACCTGCCCGATCTCGGCAAGGACAAGGAAAAGCTGCTCGAAGTGATCGGCCAGTATGACGGCCTCGCCATCCGTTCGGCGACCAAAGTCACCGAAAAGCTGATCGACGCCGCCACAAGGCTCAAGGTGGTCGGCCGCGCCGGCATCGGCGTCGACAATGTCGACATCCCGGCGGCGAGCCGCAAGGGCATCATCGTGATGAACACGCCCTTCGGCAATTCGATCACCACCGCCGAGCATGCCGTCGCCATGATCTTCGCGCTGGCCCGACAGATACCGGAAGCCAATGCCTCGACCCATGCCGGCAAGTGGGAAAAGAACCGCTTCATGGGCACCGAGATCACCGGCAAGACGCTGGGCATCATCGGCTGCGGCAATATCGGCTCGATCGTTGCTACGCGCGGCGTTGGCCTGAAGATGCACGTCATCGCCTTCGATCCGTTCCTGTCGGACAGTCGCGCCGAGGAGCTCGGCGTCGAGAAGGTGGAACTCGACGAGCTGTTCGCCCGCGCCAATTTCATCACCCTGCACACGCCCTTGACCGACAAGACGCGCAACATCATCGACGCTTCGGCGATCGCCAAAATGAAGACCGGCGTGCGCATCATCAACTGCGCCCGTGGCGGGCTGATCGTCGAGGCCGACCTGATCGCGGCGTTGAAAAGCGGCAAGGTGGCAGGCGCCGGCATCGACGTGTTCGAGGTCGAGCCGGCGGAGAAAAGCGAGCTGTTCGGCATGGAGAATGTGGTGGCGACGCCGCATCTCGGCGCATCGACGATGGAGGCGCAGGAGAACGTCGCTCTGCAGGTCGCCGAGCAGATGGCCGACTACCTGATCAAGGGCGCCGTTTCCAACGCCATCAACATGCCGTCGATCACCGCCGAGGAAGCGCCGCGCCTAAAACCCTTCGTCAAGCTGGCCGAAGTGCTCGGCGCCTTTGTCGGCCAGGTCACCGAGGATCCGATCAAGGAGGTCGAGATCCTGTTCGACGGCTCGACCGCGACGATGAACACGCGCGCGCTGATCAGCGCCACACTTGCCGGGCTGATCCGGCCGCAGGTCTCCGACGTCAACATGGTTTCGGCGCCGATCATGGTCAAGGAGCGCGGCATCATCGTCGCCGAGGTCAAGCGCGACAAATCGGGCGTGTTCGACGGCTATATCAAGCTGACGGTCAAGACCGAGCACAAGACGCGTGCGATCGCCGGCACCTGCTTCTCGGACGGCAAGCCGCGCTTCATCCAGATCAAGGGCATCAACCTCGACGCCGAGGTCGGTCAGCACATGCTGTACACGACCAATGCCGATGCGCCCGGCATCATCGGCCTGCTCGGCACGGTCTGTGGCGAGAACGGCGTCAACATCGCCAACTTCCAGCTCGGCCGCAACCGGCCTGGCGGCGATGCCATCGCGCTGCTCTATCTCGATGCGCCGTTCCCGGAGAAGGTGCTGGAACAGGTGCGGGCGCACAAGTCGATCGACTCCGCCAAGCGGCTGCATTTCGACGTCGGCGTCGCCTGAATCATGCGCGAGCGCCCCGCGGGCTTTGTAAGCCCACGGGGCGTTTCGACAATGGCGTCGAAATATCGACAGAGTTCTTTCACGGCCCGTCACAGGTTTCCGGCTGTCAAATCGCCATTTTCCGTCCGCTGTATTCGGCCAGGCTGATGCCGCCGAGCACCAGCACGAGGGCCACGCCCTGATAGAGCTGGAATGTCTCACCGACGATCAGCACCGACAGCAGCGTGCCGAAGATCGGCACCAGGTTGATGAACAGGCCGGCCCGGTTGGCGCCGATCAGTTCGTTGCCCCTGATATAAAAAATCTGCGAGACGACCGAAGCGCCGATCGCAGTGTAGAACGCTATCGCCCAGCCGCGCGCATCGGGGACGATGATCTTGCCGGCAGCCACCTCCCACAGCAAGAAAGGTAGCGAGGTGACGAGTGCGGCAATCGACAGCGCCAGCATCAGGCTTTGCCAGCGTATCGCCGGCTTCAGCCGCAGTCCGACCGAGTAGAAGCTGTAGCAAAGCACCGCGATCAGCATGATGGCGTCACCGAAGTTAAGATCCAGCTTGAGGAGCTGGCGCAGATCGCCGTGGCTGGCGGTCAGGGCGACGCCGATGATCGTCAGCGCGACGCCGGCGATCTGCACCCGGTTCACACGCAGGCGAAACAGCACGAAATTGGCGAGGATGATGACGACCGGGATTGCCGCCTGCTCGATCGAGACGTTGATCGCCGTCGTGTAGTTGAGCGCCGTGTAGAAGATCGCGTTGAAAAAGGTGAAGCCGCAAGCGCCGAGCCCGCCAAGCAGCAACCAATGCCTGCGCACCACCGGCCAGTCCTCGCGCAGCGTTCTCCAGCCGATCGGCAGTAAGATCAGAACGGCCAGAACCCAGCGCAGGAAGACCAGCGTCATCGGCGAAATATGGTCGACTGCCAGTTTGCCGGCCACGGAGTTGCCGCCCCACAGCAAGGTGGTGGACAGCAGGAACAGATAGGCGGTTCGATGCATCGCGAAATTCCAGCCGGGGTGGGCAGGGTCATTGCCGACCTAAAGCGCGTCGCGTCTGAACGAAGCAGATGCGACGCGCTTCAGGTTCTTGTTTTTATGCAGGTCGTTATCGCAAAACCGCTGCGCACTTTTGCGCGACATGCATTATTGTGGTGGTTCGCCCAAGTAAATGATGTCAAAGGCGAAAATTGTTGTGCCTGAGGGCGCTTTCGGCGGCAAAGAATGGTCGCGCTCGCCGGGTGTTGACGTTATAGAACGACGTACGTCCACCTGGACGCGCAAAAGTACGGGTCTCAAGGCTTTGAACGTTCGCGTCGTGCTTTCCGAAAATCGATTCCGATTTTCTGGCCGATGCGATAGAAGCCTGTCGTTTCGAACCATTCAAGCCGCTCGGAGCGGCGCCTCAAGGGATAAGAAACATGGCCAATGTGGTGGTCGTCGGCTCGCAATGGGGCGACGAGGGCAAAGGCAAGATCGTTGACTGGCTGTCGGAACGCGCCGACGTCGTCGTGCGCTTCCAGGGCGGCCACAATGCCGGCCATACGCTGGTCGTCGACGGCAAGGTCTACAAGCTGTCGCTGCTGCCGTCCGGCGTGGTGCGGCAAGGCAAGCTGTCCATCATCGGCAATGGCGTCGTCTTCGATCCGCATGCCTTCGTAGCCGAGGTGACGAAATTGAAGGCGCAAGGCGTCGAGGTCACGCCGGAGCGCCTGAAAATAGCCGAAAACACCGCGCTTATCCTGTCCTTGCACCGGGAGCTGGACGGATTCCGCGAAGACGCCGCCTCCAATTCGGGAACGAAAATCGGCACGACCCGTCGCGGCATCGGCCCCGCTTATGAAGATAAGGTGGGCCGGCGCGCGGTCAGGGTGATGGATTTGGCGGATTTGGAAACGCTGCCCTTGAAGGTCGACAGGCTGCTGACGCATCACAATGCGCTGCGCCGCGGGCTCGGCCACGCCGAAGTCACGCATGACGCAATCATGAGTGAGCTGATTTCGGTCGCCGACGAGATCCTGCCCTATATGGACCGCGTCTGGAAGATCCTCGACGACAAGCGCCGCGCCGGCGAACGCATCCTGTTCGAGGGCGCGCAGGGTACGCTGCTCGACATCGACCACGGCACCTATCCGTTCGTCACTTCGTCCAACACGGTAGCCGGTCAAGCGGCCGCCGGATCCGGCGTCGGCCCGGGTGCCATCGGTTATGTGCTCGGCATCACCAAGGCCTATACGACGCGTGTCGGCGAAGGTCCGTTCCCGACCGAACAGAAGAACGAGATCGGCGAGTTCCTGGGCACGCGCGGCCACGAGTTCGGCGTCGTCACCGGCCGCAAGCGCCGCTGCGGCTGGTTCGATGCCGTGCTGGTTCGCCAAGCCGTCGCCGTAAACGGCATCAAGGGCATCGCCCTGACCAAGCTCGACGTGCTCGACGGGCTGGACGAGATCAAGGTCTGCACCGGCTACCGCCTCGATGGCGAGGCGATCGACTATCTGCCGGCCAGCCAGGGTGCGCAGGCGCGCGTCGAACCGGTCTACGAGACGCTGGAGGGCTGGAAAGGCACCAGCGCCGGCGCCAGAAGCTGGAACGATCTGCCGGCCCAGGCAGTCAAATATGTCCGTCACATCGAGGAACTGATCGGCGCGCCGGTCGCACTCCTTTCCACCAGCCCTGAACGGGACGACACAATACTTGTGACCGATCCGTTTCAAGACTAGATTCCAAGCTGTTCCGGGCATCGCGGCCGATTTGCGGGGGCCGGCCCAGAAACGAAATGCAGGTCGACTGAAGCATGGCAGATTTTGTTGGTGCCCTGAAAAAGACGCTCGACGGCCTTGGAAATCCGACGCCGGAGATACGCGCCAGGGTCTATGACAAGGCCCGTTCGACAATCGCGGACAAGCTTGCGAAGAACATACCGCCGCTGGCGCCGTCGGTCGTTGCCCAGCATAAGCGCACTCTGGAAGATGCCATCGCCAGCGTCGAGCAGAGCTACGCCAAGCCTGCGCCGGCATCCGATCCGCTGTCGGAGCTGGAAGACATCTTCTCCTCCATCGACCGCAACAAGAACCAACCCAGCCATGTCCGCCAGCCGGCAAAGGCCGAGCCGGCATGGCAACCGGCCAAGACCGAGCCGGAATGGCAGCCGGCACCTGCCGCCAAAGCCGGGCTGAATTGGCAAAAACCGCCTCCAGAGGACACCGATGCGGAGCCTTCGGACGCGGATCTTCCAGCGGCGTACGAGGGCAGCGATAGCTTTAGAGACGATGTCTTCCCCAACGACGAGGAGCCGGCGCCGGACACTTTTCAGCATCCTGCCGAGCGCAGGCGCAGCTATGGCGGGCTGATCGCCGCTGTCGTCGCCTTGCTCGTCATCGCGGGCGGCGGCTACGGCATCTGGCTGAACAAGGACGCGTTCAGCAACATGCTGGGTCTCAACAGCACGACGGTCGCAACCGTAGAACCGCTGGTGAAGCCGAGCCCGGCCGAGCGGCCGGCTGCCGATGCTGCGGCAAGGGCCCCGGCCGCAGCGGCTCCAGCCGATGCCGAGGGCACAAAGTTCACCCAGCGGCTGACACCTGAGGGCGGTGAGGTCGATCCCGGCCCCGCTTCAGGGCAAGGCGGCATCGGAGAGGGCGAATCCGTCGCAGCACTGACCACGCCGCCGCCGGCCGCACCTGCGCCTGCAGCGCCGGCCGGTGATCCGCCAGCCACGACTGTGCCCGCAACGCCGGGTGCGGTCCCCGCAACACCGCCTGCCGACGGCGCGCCGCCGGCGCCGGCGGCGCCGCCCCCGAGCGCCGCCCCCCCCGCCCCCCCCCCCCCCGGGGCCGCGCCGGGGGGGGCCCCGCCCGCCCCCCCCGCGGGAACCCCCCCGGCGGGCGGGCCGCAA
>NZ_JBVVQJ010000035.1:35260-68908 GCF_055811475.1 Mesorhizobium sp. WSM4829
ACGATACCCGGGTCGCGGGGGGGGGGGGGGGGGGGGGGGGGGGGGGGGGGGGGCCGCCCCCCCCCCCCCCCCCCCGCCCCCCCCCCGGGGGGGGGGCCCCCCCCCCCCCCCCCCCCCCCCGGGGCCCCCGCGGGCCCGGGCGCCCCCGACCGATAGCGCAGCCGCGCCGGCAGCGCCGGCCCCGGGTGCCGCGCCGGGTGCTGCACCGACAGCCGCGCCTGCGGAAACCGCGCTGGCGGTCGGCCAGAAGGCGATCTTCTACGAGGAGCGCACCAGCACCGCGCAAGGCTCGGCCGAGCCCGGCAGCATCGTCTGGTCGCTGGTGCAGGAATCGCCCGGCGGCAATCTGCCGCCCGAGCCGGCAATCCGCGCCGAGGCGAGCATTCCGGGCAAGGACGTGCAGTTGCGCATGACCATCCGCCGCAACACCGACCAGACGCTGCCGGCCAGCCACATCATCGAGATGATTTTCCTGACGCCCGATGGTTTCGACGGCGGCGGTGTCGACAACATCCTGCGCGTCGCCATGAAGGGCTCTGAACAGGATGCCGGCAGTCCACTGATCGGCATCCCGGCCAAGATCGCCGACGGCTTCTTCCTGGTCGCTCTCAACGACACAAAGCCGGACGAAGACGCCAATCTGACCCTGCTGCGGGGCCAGAAATGGATCGACGTGCCGGTCGTCTACAAGACCGGACGGCGGGCGCTGCTCACCATGGAAAAGGGCATTCCCGGCGAGAAGGTGTTCGACGAGGCGCTGAAGGCCTGGCAAACAAAAGAGGCGGGCTGAGGCCGGCTCACCAGCCTCCCTTCGGCTCAGAAGCCCTGGAACAGCATGTCGAGCGCGGCCACGATGTCGTCGTGATGCCTGGAGATATTCAGTCGACTTTCGCCCAATTCCTTTGCCGGAACCGTGGCGATCAGATGGGTGGCCACAACCAATTTTCGCCCATTGATCTCGACGAGGGGATGGAGCTTTCGCATCGGCGGCGGCGTCATTGTTGTCGGAAGCAGCGGGATCACCACCCGTGTTTTAAAATCGTCGAGCAGGTCGGATTGGACGTCCAGCAAATAGCTGCCCTCGACCCGACCCGCGAAGACATCATAGCGTGCCATCAGAACTGCCGATGTTCTTCCAACGGAATACCGTGCTTTTCGACGTATTCGTTCCACGCTTCTATTGTGGCGCGATTCTCAAGTTTCCATAGTCGGGCTTTTTCGGCAGCCACCGCCTCTGCGATACCGGCTTCGGCGGCGCGCGAGACATTCACATCGAGTCCCTTGGCTTCCTTCATGAGCTTTGAGTCGATCGACAGATTTGCCGGCTGACGAACCGCATTCATAGCTATCTTTCGCATGATAACCTCCGCAGAATGCGCATAATGTATGCGCATTGTCGTGGTGGAGCAACGGCGAAGCGTCTACCCCTCCATCTCCTCGCGCAGCATTTCAAGTTCCAGCCATTCCTCCTCGAGCGCTGCCAGCGTGGCGCGCTCCTTGTCGAGCGCGGCGATGGTCTTCTGGAATGAGGCCGGGTCGCGCTCGTAATAGGCCGGGTCGGCGATATTATCCTCCAGCCGTGATATCGAGGCGGTCACCGCGTCGATCTTCTTGGGCAGCGATTCCAGCGCGAATTTCTGCTTGAACGACAGTTTTTTCGCCGGGCCCTTCGGCGCCGTTGCCTCGGTCCGGGCTGCCGCCGCCACTTCACTCGTCTCGGCCTTCGGCCGTGCCTTGCGGTCGTCCAGCCTGGTGCCGCCGCGCTGCGCCAGCATGTCGGAATAGCCGCCGGCATATTCGATCCAGCGGCCGCCGCCTTCCGGCGCGATCAGGCTGGTCACCGTGCGGTCGAGGAAATCGCGGTCGTGGCTGACCAGGATGACGGTGCCGGCAAAACCGGCGACCAGTTCCTGCAGCAGTTCCAGCGTCTCCATGTCGAGATCGTTGGTCGGCTCGTCCAGCACCAAAAGATTTGCCGGCCGCGCCAGCACACGGGCGAGTAGCAGCCGCGCCCGCTCGCCGCCCGAAAGCTCGCGCACCGGGGTGCGCGCCTGTTCCGGCTTGAACAGGAAGTCCTTCATGTAGGAGACGACGTGGCGCTGCTCGCCGTTGATGACGAGGTTCTCGCCGCGGCCGTCGGTGAGATACTGCGCCAGCGTCTCTTGCGGGTCGACCGCCTCGCGTTTCTGGTCGAGCGTGGCGATCTCCAGATTGGTGCCTAACCGCACCGTGCCTGAGTCCGGCTTCAATTCGCCGGTCAGCATCTTCAGCAGCGTCGTCTTGCCGACGCCGTTCGGGCCGACCAGGCCGACGCGGTCACCGCGCTGGATGCGGGTCGAGAAACCCCTGACCACGGTGAGGTCGCCAAAGCTCTTCTCGATGTTCCTGGCCTCGATCACCAGCTTGCCGGATTCGGCGGCGTCGCTGGCCACCATGGTCGCCGCACCCTCGGCGCCGCGATGGCCGCGAAAGCGCTGGCGCATGGTCTGCAGTTCGCCGAGCCGGCGCATGTTGCGCTTGCGCCTTGCCGTCACGCCATAGCGCAACCAGTGCTCCTCGCGCACGATCTGGCGGCCAAGCTTGTGCTGCTCGCGCTCTTCTTCTTCCAGCACGGTGTCGCGCCATTCCTCGAAATGGCCAAAGCCCTTGTCCAGCCTGCGGGTCTGGCCTCGATCGAGCCAGACGGTGGCGCGCGACACGCGCTCGAGGAAGCGGCGGTCGTGCGAGATGACGATCAGCGCCGAAGAGGTGCGGGCAAGCTCCTCCTCCAGCCATTCGATGACCGACAGGTCGAGATGGTTGGTCGGCTCATCGAGGAGGAGAATGTCGGGCTCCGGCGCCATGACGCGGGCCAGGGCAGCACGGCGGGCTTCGCCGCCGGAGAGATCGTTCGGCCGTTCCTCGCCGGACAGGCCGAGATGCTCCATCAGATAGGTGGCGCGGTAGGGATCGTCGGCGGGTCCGAGCCCCGCCTCGACATAGGCGCGGACGCTGGCGAAACCATCCATGTCGGGCATTTGCGGCAGGTAGCGCACAGTTGCCGAAGGCTGGCGGAACACCTCGCCATCCTGCGGCTCGATCAATCCCGCAGCGATCTTCAGCAACGTCGACTTGCCCGAGCCGTTGCGGCCGACCAGAGCGATCTTGTCGCCCGCCGACGCCGTCAGTTCCGTCCCGTCGAGCAGCGGCGTGCCACCGAAGGTCAGTTTTATCCCGTCGAGATTGAGAAGCGGCGGCGCCATGTCAGCTTTCAGGTAGGGGGAATGGATGGGCGAGCAACAGCGCGCGGCCGCTGCCCAGCGCGACTTCGAGCCGGCCCTTGACCTCGTTGGAAATGGTCAGCGACGAGCCGAACGCCACCTCGACATGGTTCAGCGGCCATTTGGCGCCGGTCACGGTCAGACCGGCAAGGTCGGAGAAGCCGAGAATCGAAAACAGCGTGCCGTCGGCGTAGTCGAAGCCGGCCTTTCCGGGAAGCAAGGGCACGCCTTCCTGTGCGCCACTGGTCAAAAGCACCTCTGTCCCTGCCTCGGCCAGCCGGACGCCGAGCGCCAGGTGCAGGAAGGCGTGGTCGGTGCGCTTGCCGCCGAACGCGCCGGCGAGCACGAGGCTGGTCGCGCCGCGTTCAAGCGCGGCGGCGATAGCCAGTTCGCCGTCGGTCTTGTCCTTTTCTGCCGGAAACACCTGGCGCGGCACGGCGGCGAGCTCGTCCGGCAAATCCGCCGGCACCGAATCGAAGTCGCCGACCCAGAGTTCCGGCGTCAGGCGCAGAGTCCGGGCATGGCTGATGCCGGCGTCGGCGGCGATGACCCGCGTGCCTTCGACCTGGCGGTCGAGCAGCGGCGTGCGGATAAGGTCGCCGCCAAGCAGGATGGTGAATTTGCTCATATGCGTGGCCCTTACCAGCCCTGCTTGCGAAACGGAAGGCCGCGGTCTGGATGCCCGGCAAACTTCCGCTTGCGCCGCAGATGGGCCGGGCCTATGTGTCGAAGCGCTCTAACGGGGTGCTGGACGCGATCTTCGCGGACCGGCTGAGAGGCAACCTGCCAACCCGCTGAACCTGATCCGGTTTGTACCGGCGGAGGGATTAGACGTTTCGGACAACCCGACGCCTCAATTCCCTTCAACGCCAACGAAGGAGGCGCCGATGCGCACGTTTTTATACACACTTGTTTCGGCAGTGCTGCTCGCGGCGACCGTTCTCGCCGGCACCGGGCCGGCATCCGCGCAGGAAAAACTCACCGTCTATACCTATGAGAGCTTCACCGCCGAATGGGGTCCAGGCCCGGCGGTCAAGAAGGCGTTCGAGGCCGAATGCGGCTGTATTCTCGAATTCGTCGCGGTCGCCGACGGTGTCGCCCTGCTCAACCGCGTCAGGCTGGAAGGGGCCGCGACCAAGGCCGACATCGTGCTCGGCCTCGACACCAATCTGACGGCGGAAGCCAAGGCCACCGGCCTGTTTTCGCCGCATGGTGCCGTCATCGACGTCAAGGTGCCGGGCGGCTGGAGCGACGATATTTTCGTGCCGTTCGACTATGGTTATTTCGCCGTCGTCTACGACACCGAAAAGCTGAAGACGCCGCCGAAGAGCCTGAAGGAATTGGTCGAGGGCAATGCCGATGAAAAGATCGTCATTCAGGATCCGCGCACCTCGACGCCCGGTCTCGGCCTGCTGTTGTGGGTGAAGTCGGTTTATGGCGACAAGGCGCCCGAAGCCTGGGCCAAGCTTAAGGCAAAGGTGCTCACCGTGACGCCGGGCTGGAGCGAGGCCTACGGCCTGTTCACCAAGGGCGAGGCGCCGATGGTGCTGTCCTATACCACGTCGCCGGCCTATCACATGGTCGCCGAAAACACCCAACGCTATCAGGCAGCGTCCTTCGACGAGGGCGCGTATCTGCAGATCGAGGTTGCCGGCATCACCAAATCAGGTGCGAAGAACCCGTTGGCGAAACAGTTCCTGACTTTCATGACCGGGCCGAAATTCCAGGATGTCATTCCCGAGACCAACTGGATGTTCCCCGCCGGCAAGACCGAGAAGCCGCTCAATCCGGCTTTCGACAAGCTCGTCAAGCCGACCAAGACGTTGCTTTTCAGCCCCGAAGAGGTCGCCGCCAACCGCAAGGCCTGGGTCGACGAATGGCTGTCGGTGATGAGCAAGTAGGACTTAGATTTCTGCATGGTGTTCGCTCCACGCCACCCCCCTCTGGCCTGCCGGCCATCTCCCCCTCCAGGGGGGAGATCGGATGTCGCTTCCGCTTTCGCCAATCGCAACAGTCGAAGGATTGAGGCGAGGGTGAAGCTTCCAATCTCCCCCCTTGTGGGGGAGATGGCCGGCAGGCCAGAAGGGGGTGGACGGGAACTCGACCTCAGCCACATCCCATCTTTCAGCGCCCGCCGTTAAGTTGGGCAGCGCGGAATGCACACTGGCCATCGTAGAGATCCCCGCGTCACCGCCGGCACAATTGCGCTTGCCGCTGTTGCGCTGCTGATCGGCGGCGCGTTCGCCGGGCTCATCGTCGAAGGCGCACGCGATCCGTCCGGCGCCGCGTCGGCCTTCGATTCCTACCTCTTCCGCGTCGCCCGATTCACGCTGTGGCAGGCATTGCTGTCGACGCTGCTCTCCGTCGTGCCGGCGCTGTTCGTGGCGCGGGCGCTGTCGCGGCATCCGCGCTTCTTCGGTCGCGGCCTGATCCTGCAGCTCTTCGCCGTGCCGCTCGCGCTGCCGGCCATCGTCGCAGCACTGGGGATTCTGGCACTCTATGGCCGTGCCGGCTATTTCGCCGGCGTGCTCAGCGCGATCGGCGGTCAGGGCTGGCCGGGCATATACGGCCTGTCCGGCATACTCGTCGCCCATGTCTTCTTCAATCTGCCGCTGGCGACGCGGCTGTTCCTCGAAGCGCTTGCGACAGTGCCGGCCGACCAGTGGCGGCTGGCGAGCCAACTTGGCATGGGCGCCAGGCCCGCCTTCCGGCTGATCGAATGGCCGACGCTGCGCGCGGCGCTGCCGGGCGTCGCCGGGCTTGTCTTCATGCTCTGCATCACATCCTTTACCATCGTACTCACGCTGGGCGGCGGGCCGCGTGCGACAACGCTGGAGGTCGCCATCTACCAGGCGCTGCGTTTCGATTTCGATCCTGCCCGAGCGGTGACGCTGACAGTGCTGCAGATCGCGCTGACCTTCGTCGTCGTGCTGGCATTGATGCGCCTCGGCGCCAATACCGTCGGCGACGCCAACCTGCCGGTGGCTTCGCGCCGCTATCTTTCGGCCGGCGCCGCCGAGACCGTGCTGAACGCAGCATTGATCATCCTCGCTTTGCTGTTCGTCGCCGGGCCGATGGCGGCCACGGTGACGTCAGGCCTTGGCGCCGATCTCGGCCGGCTGGCGGGCGAGAGCGCGGTGCGGCAAGCGGCGCTGACCAGCGCCCTGCTCGCCTTGCTGGCGGCGCTGCTCGCAGTGGCGCTGTCGCTGTCGCTGGTCATGGCACGACGGGCGCTGGCCTTGAGGCGTCGCGTCGGCGCCGGGACGCTGCTCGAATACGCCACCGATACCGGCGCCGGCTTCGTCCTCGTCGTGCCGCCCGTCGTCATAGGCGCCGGCTGGTTCCTGCTGCTGCGTTCGGTCAGCGACGTCTTTGCCATCGCCCCTGTCATGGTCGTCGCCGTCAATGCGGTGATGGCGATGCCGTTTGCCATCCGCGCCATTCGCCCCGGCTATGATGCGGCGAGCGAACGCCACGAACGGCTCTGTTTGCTGCTTGGCATTTCGGGCTGGAACCGTTTCCGGCTGGTCGACTGGCCGTCGCTGCGGCGGCCGCTCGCCACCGGTTTCGCGTTCGCGATGGCTTTGTCGCTCGGCGATCTCGGCGTCATTGCCCTGTTTGGCAGCGACTCCCTGCAGACGCTGCCTTATCTCCTGCTGGCCCGCATGGGCAGCTACCGCACGATGGACGCGGCCGGCCTGGCATTTCTGCTCGGCCTGGTCTGTCTCGCGCTTGTCCTGGCCGCGGACTGGCTGGGACGGGGAGAAAGATCATGACGCTCAACAGCGAAAACGGTACGGCTGTGCGGCTGGAAAAGGCGTCGTTCAGCTATGGCGAAGCGCCGTTTTTATTCGATGTCGAGTTCGCCGCCTCGAAGATCATCGCCATCATGGGGCCGAGCGGCTCGGGAAAATCGACACTGCTCAATCTGGTGGCCGGCTTCGAGACGCCGCAATCGGGCCGCGTGCTGATCGGCGGCGCCGATGTCGGCGGCAAACCGCCGTCGGCGCGGCCAGTGTCGATGGTGTTCCAGGAAAACAATCTCTTCGCCCATCTTTCGGTCGAACGAAATGTCGGCCTTGGCCGCTCGCCATCGCTCAGGCTGACCGAGGCCGACCACGCTGCAATCGCCGCGGCGCTCAAGCGCGTCGGCCTTGCCGGCAAGCAACGACGCCTGCCGCGCGAACTCTCCGGCGGCGAGCGGCAGCGCGTCGCGCTCGCCCGCGTCCTGGTGCGCGACCGGCCGGTTCTCTTGCTCGACGAACCGTTCGCCTCGCTCGGACCGGCGTTGCGCGACGACATGCTCGATCTGGTAGCCGACGTCCATGCGGAGCGGCGCATGACGGTGCTGTTCGTCACCCATCAGCCGGAGGACGCCCACCGTATCGGCCAGGACATGGTGTTCCTGGACAATGGCACGGTTGCCGCAACCGGGACTGTCGCCGATTTTTTTACCAAGGCTGGACCGGAAGCCTTTCGGCGCTATATCGGTGCAGGTCCGTTTGGCGCAGGATCACGAGATGTTGCCCGGAAGCGGACATAATTTACGGCCAAACCGGCTTCAGGCGATGTGGCGTTTGCTTGCCATGGTCAAAGTAGTGTGGCTAGGTCCTCCGATACTGGTCCGGCATAGGTTGTGATTTGCCACTACGGTGCCATCCGCGCTCGTGGGCTCGAAGGACGCTGTGGCAGTTGATTTTGCGCATGATCTGAAAATCGATGCCCGATTTTCGGGCCATGTGCCGAGAGCCGAAAGGAAGCTGTTCTGCCGACCGGCACAGACAGAGTGAGAAGGAAACCGCTGGCGCGCTTCCTGGCGCTGGCCGGCTTTGCCATGGCGTTGGCAAGCTGCCAGATGTTCACGCCTCCGGACGTTCAGGAATCCGGCTTCCAGCCTTCCAGCAAACCGGTCACCGTCGACAATGTTGCCGCCAACAGCAAGGTCGCCGAAATGGCCAAGGCGCAGCATCCGCGCATCCTCGCGACCTATGGCGGCGAATATTCCGATCCCAAGCTTGAGCGCATGGTCGCCAAGGTCGTCGGCAGCCTGACGGTGGTTTCGGCCAACCCGAGCCAGACCTACCGCATCACGATCCTCAATTCGCCCAACGTCAACGCTTTCGCATTGCCTGGCGGCTATCTCTACATCACGCGCGGCCTGTTGGCGCTGGCCAACGATTCGGCCGAACTCGCCGCGGTCATCGCGCATGAGATGGGCCATGTCACTGCAAACCACGGCTTGCAGCGCCAGCAGCTCGAGGCCGAGGAGGGCTTTGCGACAAAAGTCGTCTCGGATGTGCTCGGCGACAGCCCGACCGCCAAGGCGGCACTGATCCGCGGCAAGCTGCGGCTTGCCCAGTTCTCGCGCAATCAGGAGCTGGAGGCCGACGGCATCGGCATCAAGTCGATCGGCGAGGCGGGCTTCGATCCGTTTGCCGCCGGCCGCTTCCTGCAGTCCATGTCGGCCTACACCGATTTCCGCTCGATCAGCGGCGCCACCGACGCCAGCCTCGACTTCCTGGCGACGCACCCGAACACGCCGCAACGCATCGATCTGGCGCAGCGCCATGCCCGCCAGTTCGGCGCGCCCGGCGTCGGCACGCGCGACCGCGACGCCTTCCTCGCCGGCATAGACGGGCTGCTCTACGGCGACACGCCGGAGGAAGGCTATGTGCGTGGCGAAACCTTCCTGCATCCGGGGCTCGGCGTGTCGTTCTCGGTACCCGACGGCTTCATCATCGACAACTCGGCCGCGGCGGTGACGGCAACCGGGCCGGGCGACATAGCGATCCGCTTCGACGGCGTCTCGATCGACAGGAACCGATCGCTGACCGACTACCTCCGCAGCGGCTGGGTGGCCGGTCTCGACGAAAGCAGCGTGCGCCAGGAAACAATCAACGGCAACGAAGCGGCGACGGCGCATGCCAGCGCCGAGGGCTGGCAGTTCGGCATCGCGGTGATCCGCGCCGGCGGCCAGGTCTACCGGCTGCTGACGGCAGCCCCCTCCGCCAGCACCTCGCTGGGTGCGGTGGCGCGCTCGGTCAGCGGCTCGTTCCGGATCTTGAGCGCGGCCGAAAAAGCAGCGCTGAAGCCGCTGCATATCCGCGTCGTCACGGTCCGGCCCGGACAGACCATGGGTTCGCTCGCGGCGCAGATGGTCGGCGTCGACCGCAAGCTCGACCTGTTCAGGGTGCTCAATGCAATGTCGCCCGGCGCAGCCGTTTCGGCCGGCGACAAGGTCAAGATCATCACCGACAGATAGGGTGTGTCGATATTCAGGTGATGCCGGCCCGCAAACGGCAATTTCCTGCGCTTCCGACCTTCGCCGGCCGGAGCACTCATGAGCGGTCGCGGCAGTAAGGCTACGGCCGGCGTAGGCCGGTGCTCACGTACTTTATGCACGCTCCGCTCCGGTTCTCGGGAACCACCTGGTTTGGTCGCTTCGCGCCCGTCTTCGACTCCGACTCGTCCTAACCTGAATCGCAACACACCCTAGGCGGCGGTCGCCAGAAACTCGGGGTTTTGCTTCACCAGCGCTATCTTGAGCTTTTCCATGGCGCGTGCCTCGATCTGGCGGACGCGTTCCTTGGAGATGCCAAGCGCCTCGCCGAGGGCTTCGAGCGTCGCGCCCTCGTCGCTCAGCCGGCGTTCCTCGATGATCCTGAGCTCGCGGGCATTGAGCGCGCCGAGCGCGGTTTTCAGCCAGATAGAGCGGCGTTCGACATCGATCGTGTCGCCCACGACTTCGTCCGGCAAAGGATCGTCCGAAACCAGAAAATCCATTCGCTCGGTGGCGCCCGCATCGTCGGCGAGCGGCTGGTTGAGCGAACTGTCGGGGGCCGAAAGGCGCGAGTCCATCATCGCCACGTCGGCCTCGGAGACGCCAAGCGCCACCGACACCTCGCGGTAGAGCGAGGTGTTCGAGATCGGCTCGGCACCGTTCGCCAAGCGGGCGCGCAGGCGCCGCAAATTGAAGAACAGCGCCTTTTGCGCCGAACTGGTGCCGCCACGCACGATCGACCAGTTGCGCAGGATATAGTCCTGCATCGAGGCACGGATCCACCACGTCGCATAGGTCGAAAACCGCACCTCGCGCTCCGGTTCGAAACGGGCCGCTGCCTCCAGCAGGCCGACATGGCCTTCCTGCACCAGGTCGCCGAGGGGCAGGCCATAGTGGCGGAACTTCGAGGCCATGGAAATAACCAGCCGCATATGCGCCATGGCGATTTGGTGCAGTGCCTGCTGGTCGTTGTCTTCCTTCCAGCGCAGCGCGAGAAGATGCTCCTCGTCGCGCTCGAGATAGGGGGCTTTCATCGCCGCGCGGACCATGGTTCGCCCTGCCGTATCTTCCATCATGCCACGCTCCCTGTTCCGGGCGTTGCGGTGCGATCGCTCGCCCCTGAGCTGGCATCGTGGTTGAATTGGCGACGCCGCGCCCTACAACAGCCAACAAACGTGCCACCCGCGCGAATGGTTCCGCCGCTGATGTCGCGTGGATTGCACTGTTCGAAAGCTCGATGCGGCGGTCGCTTCTCGGCCGGTTGGCGCGAGTCGATGTGGTTTTGAGAATTGGATTTCGAAAGTGTCTCATTTTTGAAATCTGGTTCCTTATTTCGCCAGGCTGCATCTGTCAGTTTCCGGCGCTCACAAATGCGCCGGACGCCGGCCCCGGACGCCGGCCAATGACGGGATCACAGAAAAATGAAATGGCTCAAATCGCTTATCGTCGCCGCAACACTGCAGGTACTGGCAGGCACATCAGGCCATGCCGGCGCCAATCTCGATCAGATCAAGCAGGCCGGTGTCTTCAAGGTCGGCACGGAAGGTACCTATGCCCCCTTCACCTATCATGATGCCTCGGGCGCACTGGTCGGCTTCGACGTCGAGATTGCCAAGGCGATCGCCGAGCGACTCGGCGTCAAGGCCGAATTCCTCGAAGGCAAATGGGATGGGCTGATCGCCGGCCTCGACGCCGAGCGCTATGACGCTGTTATCAACCAGGTCGGCATCACCGAGGAGCGCAAGGCCAAGTATGATTTCTCCGATCCCTATATTGCTTCCAAGGCGGTGCTGATCGTGCGCGGCGACAATACCGACATCAAGAGCTTTGCCGACCTGAAGGGCAAGAAGGCGGCGCAGTCGCTGACCTCGAATTTCGGCAAGCTCGCCGAAGCGAACGGCGCCGAACTCGTCGGTACCGATGGTTTCGACCAATCGATCCAGCTGCTTCTTACCGGCCGCGCCGATGCCACCATCAACGACAGCCTGTCCTTCCTCGATTTCAAGAAGCACAAGCCCGACGCCAACGTGAAGATCGCCGCGCAGGAAGAAAACGCCGACTATTCCGGCGTCCTCGTGCGCAAGGGCGATCCGGAACTGGTCGCCGCCATCAATCGGGCGCTGGCCGACATCAAGTCCGACGGCACCTACCAGAAGATCGCCGACACTTACTTCGGCCAGGACGTTTCGAAGTAAGCGCATTTCACGGAGCGGGCCGGTTGCCGGCCCGTACGGCCAAGTATCGCGGCGAGCCGTCTTTGACGGCCGCCGCTTTTGGCGTGATATGACGACCGTATGGTCGCGCCTCGATGCTGCCGGGCCGATTTTTGGGCGGCAATCTCTCAAGGAGAATTTTCGTGCCGCACTGGCTGCAATTGATGCTGGATTCGTTGCCCACGCTGCTATGGGCCGCGCTTATCTTCACCGTGCCGCTAACGCTGCTGTCGTTCGCATTCGGTCTCTTCGTAGGACTGGTCGCAGCGCTCGTCCGGCTGTTCGGCCCGCAGCCGCTGGTCGCCGTGGTCCGCTTCTATGTCTGGATCTTCCGTGGCACGCCGCTTCTGGTGCAGCTCTTCCTGATCTTCTACGGCCTGCCCTCGGTCGGCATCCTGCTCGACGCCTTTTCAGCCGCGTTGATCGGCTTCACACTCAATATCGGCGCCTATACGTCGGAGATCATCCGCGCCGTCATAGGCTCGGTGCCGAAGGGGCAGTGGGAGGCGGCCTATTCGATCGGCATGACCTGGGGCCAGGCGATGCGACGCACTATCCTTCCACAAGCGGGCCGCGTCGCGGTGCCGCCGCTGTCCAACACCTTCATCTCGCTGGTCAAGGATACATCACTGGCCGCCGCCATCACGGTGCCGGAGATGTTCCAGGCGGCGCAGCGCATCGTCGCCACCACCTATGAGCCGCTGATCCTCTATGTCGAGGCGGCGGCTCTCTATCTGGCGCTTAGCTCGGTGCTGTCGGCGTTGCAGACGCGCCTGGAAAAGCGGCTCAACCGCTACGGCGGCTTCCTCGAGGCGCGCTCATGATCGGCCTCACCGACATCGAGAAGCGTTTTGGTGACAATCTCGTGCTGAAGGGCGTGACCGTCACCATCGAGGAAGGCAGCGTCACCGCCCTTGTCGGCCCCTCGGGCGGTGGGAAAAGCACGCTTCTGCGCTGCATCAACCTGCTCGAGATCCCGACCTCGGGCACGGTGCGCATCGGCGACGACGCGCTTGAATTCCACCCCGGCGGCAAGGTTCCCGGCAGGGCCATCCAGCGCCTGCGGCTGCAGACCGGCATGGTGTTCCAGAATTTCCAGCTGTTCCCGCACCGCACGGCGATCGAAAACGTCATGGAGGGGCTGGTGACGGTGTTGAAATGGCCGGCCGGGCGAGCGCGCGAGCGGGCGCTCGCCCTGCTCGAAAAGGTTGGAATGGCGCACAAGGCCGACGCCTGGCCGGCGACGTTGTCAGGCGGCCAGCAGCAACGCGTGGCGATCGCCCGGGCGCTGGCGCCATCGCCGAAAGTGCTGCTGTGCGACGAGCCGACTTCGGCGCTCGATCCGGAACTGGCGCAGGAGGTGGTCGACGTGCTCGGCCAGCTCGCCAGCGAGGGCACCACCATGGTGATGGCGACGCATGATTTGCGCCTCGCCTCCAAAATCGCCCAGGAGGTGGTGTTCCTCGACGCCGGCAGCGTCGTCGAGAAAGGCCCCGCCGCGGTTCTGTTCAGCAATCCGGAGCGCCAGCGAACCAAGCGGTTTATCGCGACGCTGAAGCAGGAGGCAGAGAAGGAAACCGGTGGCGAAATTTAAGGCATGTCGCCCAAAAAGTGCGTAGCGGGGTGACGATCACTAATGCAGGGCGCGGTGGTTTTGCGATCACGACAATGCATAACAACGACAACAACCTAAAGCGCGTCGCATGGATCCAGTCAACGCGACGAGCTTAGGAATAAAAAAACCCGGCGCTAGGCCGGGTTTTTCCAAATTAAGGCGAGAAGCGCTCAGGCTGCTTCTTCCTGCTCGGCTTCTTCGTTGTCGGCCTTGGCGCCGCGCTTCGGTCCCTTGTTGAGGTTCACCTCGATGAGGCGCACCGCTTCGGTTTCCGACATGCGGTTGACGGCCGCGATCTCGCGCGCCATGCGGTCGAGTGCCGCCTCATAAAGCTGGCGTTCGGAATAGGACTGCTCCGGCTGATTGTCGGCGCGGTAGAGGTCCCGCACAACTTCCGAGATCGAGATCAGGTCGCCGGAATTGATCTTCGCATCATATTCCTGGGCGCGGCGCGACCACATGGTGCGCTTGACGCGGGCGCGGCCCTGCACGACCTTCAGCGCGCGATCGACGTAATCCTCTTCCGACAGCTTGCGCATGCCGATGGAGGTCGCTTTGGCGACCGGAACCTTCAGACGCATCTTGTCCTTCTGGAAGTCGATGACGAACAGTTCCAGCTTGTGGCCCGCAACTTCCTGCTCGTCGATCGAGACGATCTGGCCGACGCCATGCGCCGGATAGACGATGTACTCGCCGGTCTTAAAACCGTGACGCGCTGCGCTGGACTTCTTCTGCGGGGTGATTGTTGCCATTACGCCATGAACTCCTTGGTGTGGAACCGGCATTCTGCCGGTCGAACTCGCGCGATCGGGTACCGATCGTTAGCCGCACAACTGCGAACCCACCGGAAAAGCCGAGGGCGGCAAATCGCATAGTCGCGACTGCCTGCCCCAGATCACTCTGGTCCGGATTGAAAAATTCACCTTTCAGTGATTTGGGGCGTTTGCGCCATAAATCGACGTTGTGTCACCGGCATGTTTGGTTCGTGTAGCACAAAAAGTCGGAAGAATCAAGGTTTTGCTGCACGCGCGAAGGTCAAGCGCGATCTCCGCCTGTCAAGGCAGTTAACGTGCGGTGCCTGTCAGCACGCGTGATGCCGATCAAACCGGCGCCGCCGTTACGGTGCCACGCGCCCGTTTTGGACGCGCAAGGACGATGTGACACTTTGATCTGGCGCATGGTCCTTCCGAAAATCGATTTCGATTTTCGCGGTCGAGCGCTAGTCGCCCTGGCCGGGCTCGGGGGAAAAATATTTTTCGAACTTGCCGGCCTCGCCATCGAAGGACTTGGCGTCGGCCGGAGGCTCCTTCTTGGCGGTGATATTGGGCCATTTATCGGCGTACTCGGTGTTGATCTGCAGCCATTTGTCGAGCCCTGGCTCGGTGTCCGGCTTGATCGCGTCGGCCGGGCATTCCGGTTCACAGACGCCACAGTCGATGCACTCGTCGGGATGAATGACGAGCATGTTCTCGCCCTCATAAAAACAGTCGACCGGACAGACCTCGATGCAGTCCATGTATTTGCATTTTATGCAATTATCGGTCACGACATAGGTCATCGGTCGGCTCCGGGACGTCCCGTTTTATCAGGGCGACGTGGCGTCCAATCGGACGCATAAGGTACGCTCTAACACTTTGAATCCACGCATCGTGCTTTTGGAAAATCGATATCGATTTTCGGGCCGATGCGGTAGGCTTTCTTGGTGAGGTAACGTCTTTGCCTGCCGCTTGCAAGGGCAGCCATTGCGCGTGATGCCGGTGATTCCGGAATGGATTTCCTGCCGGCGATGCGACGAAAGCCGGTTATGCGTCAGTCGTCGCCGAGCAGCCGGTCGGTCTCCCGGCGTTCCTTCTTGGTCGGGCGGCCGCTGCCGGCATCGCGCAGTGCGGGGATCGCATCGGCAACGGCCTCGCCCTTTGGCGTCGGCGGTGGCGAGATATCCTCGTAGAGCAAGCGCGCTTCCTCGGCGGGACCGCGCCGGCTTCCGGTGCCGAGCACCTTCCAGACGAAGATGCGCCGCTCGAGAGTGATGGTCAGGACGTCGCCGAGGCGGACCAGATCGGAGGCCTGCGCTGCTTTGTCGCGATTGATGCGAACGCGTCCGGCCACCACCAGCTTCGCCGCCAGCGAGCGCGATTTCACCGCACGCGAAAAGAACAGCCATTTGTCGATGCGCTGGCGGGCATCAGTGACCATTGGAGCGAACGAACTTACTTCTTCAGGTGGTCGCGCAACGCGGCGAGCTTGGCGAAGGGGGAATCCGGGTCGAAGCGCACCGGACGCTCCTCGCGAGGCTTCGGCTGGAACGCGGGCTTTCCACCAGGCGCGCCACCCTTGCCGTCCGGCCTGCCGCCTTTCCAGTCGGGCCGGCCTTCGCGACGATCGGGACGTTCACCCTGCGGCTTGCCGTCGCGCCGTTCGGCTGGCTCGCCCTGGGGCTTGGGCTTGAACTTGCTGCGGTCGAAGCGCGGCTTGCCGGCGCCGTCGCCGTCGCGGCGTCCTTCACGGGCGGGCCGGTCGCCTGGAGCGCCGGCCTGCTGCCCGGCCGCTGCCGGCGCGTTGCTGCGGCCATCGCGCGCGGCTTGTCCGCTGCGCGGGCGATTGTCCCTGTCACGGGGCCGGTTGTCGTGGTGGCGGTGGCGTGGGCGCTGGTCGAAGCGGCCCTGCCGCCACAACAGGATGGGTTTTGGTTCTTCTGCCTCTTTCTCGGCCTCTGGAGCAGCCTCGCCGGTGGCGGCTTCCGCCGCCACGGCAGGTTCGGCCGAGACTGCTGCCGTTGCGGGCGAGGCTTCGGAAGCCGGCTCCGCCGGTGCGACCTCAACCTCGGCGGTTTCGGGTGCTGCCTCTCGAGCTGCGGCTTCAGCTGCAGGCAGACCCTCTACCGTGACCTCAGGCGGAGTTTGCAGTTGAGCTTCTGCGAGAGGTTCCGCTTCGGCAGCGGGTTCCGCGAGAGCCTCCGCCGTGGCTTCTGCCACTGCATCCGGCTCAGAACTGTCGGCCGGCGCCTCGGCGGCTGCGTCGGCAATCGCGGCTTCAGCTGCCTTGGCCTGTTCGGCTTGTTCTTCCGCCGCCTGCTTGGCCGCGGCGGCTTCGCGCGCGGCATTGTCCTGTGCCTCGAGCCGTGCCTTCACCTCGACAGCCGCCTTCGCCTCGGCCCGGTAGCCGAGGCCTTTCAGAATCTCTTCCATGTCGTCGGCCGTGGCGCCGAGGATCGACATCATCGGCGGCGTCACCATGAAGGACTGACCATCATAGGCGCCGTCGGGGCGCTGGCCGAGGCCCGGCTTCCAGTTGGTTGCTGGCCGGATCAGGTCGGCCAGCCGTTCGAGGATGTCGACGCGCACCGCGCGACGGCCGAGATTGCGGTAGCCGGCCAGCTTGTAGAAGGTCTTGTCGAAGGTGGGATCGATGACCACCGAGGTGCGGCCGGAGGCCAGCGCGTGAACCACGTCGCCAAAGCCAGGCTTGTCCTTGCCGTCGTTCTGCAGCGCCCACAACAGCGTCACCAGTCCGGCCGGAGCCGGCTTGATCAGCGCCGGCACGAAGACGTGGTAGGCGCCGAAGCGCACGCCGAGCCGGCGCAGGGCGGCGCGGCCCTCCTGGTCGAGCGACTTCATCTCCTCGGCGATGTCGCGGCGGTTGATGAGGCCGAAATTCTCGACGAGCTGGAAGGCGATGCCGCGGCCGATGCCGGTGATCTGCTCGGCGTTCTTGAGGTCGACCAGCGGCTTCAGCAGCGACTCGATCTGGAAATTGACGAAGCGATCGGCGCGCGCCGCGACTTTGTCGCGGGCGGGACCGGTGAGCTGCTCGTCGGCCAGCAGCACCAGGCGCGGCTTCAACGGCTCGTCGCCTGCGACCAGCGTGCCGATCGGCGCGCCGATCCAGCGCAGCGTGCCATCGGAGCCGAGCGCGATGTCGCCATTGGCCGAGGCGCCGAAGCGTTCGGCCCGCGCCTCGAATTCGGCTGCAAGCGCCTTCTGGGCTGCTGTGCGCACCGCCTTGGCGTCCTCGCCGCCGGCGCTTTGGTCCGCGGTGAAGCGGAACCCCTGCAACTCGCCGACATGATGGCCTTCGACGAGGACGGTTCCGGTTGGACTGATTTCGGCTTCAGGCATGGTATTTTCTCTAAGGCGCCGCATGAGGACGGAAGTCCTGCGGTCTACGAAGCGTTTCGTCAACCGCTCATGCAGCGCATCCGACAATCTGTCTTCGATTTCGCGCGTCTTTTCCTGCCAGTGTGCCTGATCGGCCAGCCAGCCGGGCCGGTTGGAAACGAAAGTCCAGGTGCGGATCTGGGCGATCCGGTGCGACAGCGTGTCGATGTCGCCCTCGGTGGTGTCGGCGCGGCGCACCTGCTCGGCCATGTAATTCTCATCGACATGGCCATGCCTGGCAAGGTCCATGTAGATCGAGGCGATCAGGTCGGCATGCTGAGCCGGGGCGATCTTCCTGTAATCGGGAAGGGCGCAGGCCTCCCACAACAGCGCCACGCGCCTGGGGTCGGTGGCAAGCGCCCGGATGTCCTCGTCGCGGGACAGATGCTCGAGCGCCTGCGCATCGACCGCCGGCAGCGCGCGCGTCAGGCCTTCAACCGGCGCGTTGGTCTCGATCGAGCGCTTCAGCGCGTCGAGATTGGCGAAATCGAAACGCGCGGTGCGCCATTGCAGCACCTTCACCGGGTCGAAATCATGCGCTTCGATCTTCTTGACCAGTTCCTCGTCCAGTGGATCGACCTGGCCGGTGACGCCAAAAGTTCCGTCGCGCAAGTGCCGGCCGGCGCGGCCGGCGATCTGGCCGAGCTCGGCCGCTGTCAGGTTGCGATACTGGTAGCCGTCGAACTTGCGGTTCTGGGCGAAGGCGACATGATCGAGATCGAGGTTGAGGCCCATGCCGATCGCATCGGTGGCAATCAGATAATCGACATCACCCGACTGGAACAGCTCCACCTGCGCGTTGCGGGTGCGCGGCGATAGCGCGCCGAGCACGACTGCTGCACCGCCCTGCTGGCGGCGGATCAGTTCGGCGATGGCATAGACCTCGTCGGCGGAGAAGGCGACGATCGCCGTACGTCGCGGCAGGCGGGTGAGCTTCTTCGAGCCGGCATAGGCGAGATGCGACAGCCGCGGCCGCGTCACCACCGACACCCCCTTCAGCAGGCGCTGGAGGATGCCGTGCATGGTCGCTGCGCCGAGCAGCAGCGTCTCCTGGCGACCGCGCAGATGCAGAATGCGGTCGGTGAAGATGTGGCCGCGCTCGAGATCGCCGGCCAGCTGGACCTCGTCGACGGCAACGAAGGCGGTGTCGGTCTCGCGCGGCATGGCTTCCACAGTGCAGACCGAATATCTGGCGCCGTCGGGCTGGATCTTCTCCTCACCGGTGATGAGCGCCACCTTGTGAGCGCCGACCTTCTCGCAGACGCGTGAATAGACCTCGCGGGCGAGCAGCCTGAGCGGCAGGCCGATAATGCCGCTTTCATGCGCCACCATGCGCTCGATGGCGAGATGGGTCTTGCCGGTGTTGGTTGGCCCGAGCACAGCGGTCACGTCGCGGCCTGACAGGATCAGTGGCTCAGTGTGTTTCGGCTGGATGTTCATCGACCTGGAAATTAAGGCTCTCTGCCTCGCGTTGTCGGGAGCGCGCCCCGTGGTGGCGCGGGTGACAGCCGACACATAGGGATTTCGGGCGCGAAGCGAAAGCAGAATATTCCGATGGCAGCTCGAAGCCTTCGATAATCCGTTTCGCCGTTTCGATTTAACAGTTGGAACGAGTCTGGAACGAATCGGCTACGAATCGCTGACTCGCGCAGATTCAGGTTTTGTTCACGGCTACATCTGGATTTTTCGCCGGCGAGTCTCACCACATGCTGAATCGCCGAACTGGCCCGTTTCATGCAGGGCTGACGTCGCCGTTAACCTTTGCCGCTGAACGATCGACGCAGGTCGGCGGGCGTCATCCAACATTCTGAAATTATTAATTCTTTCCTAACGCGCCTTAACGATTTGGGGATGTTTTCAGCCTTTGTCGTTAACGGTGCGCTCAAAGCCGGAACGAAACGGCTACGAATCGGCGCTGGCGCATGTTTCCCGGTTTGTTCACCCCAATATGTTGTGTCGTGAACAGGTTTTCCACCTGTTATCCACACGCCGTTAACAGGGTTTTGCACAGGCTGCACGGGCGCCGTTAATTTTTGCGTGCCGCTTCGGCACAAATCGGCGTCACGTCCATCGGTCGGCGCAGTCGCTGCACGAGGACCAGACTGCCAGCCCGGCTTATTCAAGGCGCATCCTCTCCCACAGCATAGCGCTGCAAAGTAGGGCCGACGTTCTGGATAATTTCGTCGTGCGACAGGGCGACGACGGGCGGAAGCCGCAACAGGTATCGGCACATCGCCAGACCCAGCAACTGGCTCGAAACGAGCCCGGCCCGTCGACCCGCATCGGCGGGGTCAGAGACCGCCGCAATCACCGGCCTGACCTGGTTGCCAAATACGTCGCGCAATTTTTCCGCGGCGAATTCGTTCGACGTCGCCGAACGCAGCAGAATTGCCATGCCAGGGCCGCTGGCCGGGCCCTCCCAGACTTCAAGAAAACGCCTGATCAGCGTTTCGCCGATGGCGTTTCGGTCGATCACCCGCAGTGCCGGCAATTGCAGGTCGACGACCGCCGCCCTGGCGAACAGCTCGTCCTTGCTGCGGAAATAGCGGATCACCATGGCCGGATCGATCGAGGCATGCGCCGCGACGTCGCGGATGGAGGCGCCCTCATAGCCGTGCTCGGCGAACAGAAGCCGCGCGGCCTCGAGGATTTGGGCGCGCGTGCGGTCCGACTTGCTGGGTTTCTTCGGCTGATTCTCGGTCATGAAATCCGTATGCCAACGGTTGTTGACAAATGCAATGGCTTCGACCTAGAAAGTCAACGATCGTTGACAAATGGAGAGAGAAATGCTGCCCGAAACCACCGAAGTCCTGATCATTGGCGCCGGCCCGACCGGCATGGCGCTGTCCATCATGCTGCACCAGGCCGGTGTCGATCACGTCCTGATCGACAGGCTGGAGGAGGGCCTTCAGACCTCGCGGGCTGGCGTCATCCACGCGCAGACGCTGGAAACGCTGGAGCCTCTCGGCGTTACGCAGCGGCTGAGCGAACTTGCCCTGAAGCTGCAGAATTTCACCATCCGCGACCGCAACCGGGCGCTGCTCAATCTCGATTTCAGCAAGCTTCCGTCGAGGCATCCTTATCTGATGATGCTGCCTCAGAACCTGACCGAGCAGGTGTTCGCCGAACGGATCGCAGCCTTGGGCGGCGTGGTTCATCGCTCGGTCGAGGCCAAGGCAGTCGTTCAGGACGCTGACGGCGCACGCGTGACGGTGATCGAGAACGGCCGCGAGAGACTGATATCGGCACGCTATGTCGTTGGTGCCGACGGCATGCACAGCCTGGTGCGCAGGTCGACCGGCATCGAGTTCGACGGCGCCGCCTATGACGCTTCGTTCGTACTTGCCGATGTTCGTCTCGACTGGCCGGTTGGGCCGACAGAAGTGTCGCTGTTCTTTGCACCGGCCGGGCTGGTGGTGGTGGCGCCGCTCCCGGACGGTTCGTACCGGGTCGTCGCGACAATGGATGACGCACCGGAAAAACCCGCGGTCACCGACATCCAGGTGCTGCTCGACAGCCGTGGTCCGACCAAGAAAAGAACCCGGGTGCTCGACCTGGCGTGGAGTTCGCGTTTTCGCGTGCATCACCGCCTGGTCCGCTCGTACCGCAAGGACCGGCTGTTCCTTATCGGCGATGCCGCGCACGTGCACAGCCCGGCGGGAGGGCAAGGCATGAACACCGGCATCATCGACGCGGTCGTGCTTGGCGAGTTGCTTGGCGACGTGGTGAACGGCGTGCGCCCGGAAACCGCGCTCGACCTCTACGAAACGCTGCGCCGCCCGGCGGCCCAGGAGGTGCTTGAACTGGCGGGCACGATGACCGAGATGGCGCTTTCCCGCAATTCGGTGAAGCGGTTCGTCCGCAATCTCGTGCTTTCAGCGCTGAACCTCACTCCGTTTCTGAAGCGTCGCATCGCCTTGAAACTGTCGGGCCTCAAGCCGGGCGTCGCTTGCCCGCCTGCCGCCACCTTCGCGCCAGCCGGGTCCAGTCGCCCAGACCAAGCCGGCAGCCGAACCAGGGCTGAAGCGTGTCGCCTGACAGCCGGAGTAATCCGGATCCCGGCCTCGAACTCGGCCGTGTGGGCGGTGAGACCCGTGCAACGGTCACCGGCAACAGGCCGACGCCTCAGGTGAGATGACGCCTCAGGTGATATATTGGCCGCCATTGGCTGAAATGGTCGAGCCGGTGATGAAGCCGGCATCGTCGGAAGCGAGGAAGACGACGCAGCGTGCGATCTCTTCCGGCTCGCCGAGGCGGCCGACCGGGATCTGCGGGATGACGCGCTCATTGAGCACCTTCTCGTCCATCGCCCTGACCATCTCGGTGGCGATGTAGCCGGGGCAGATGACATTGACGGTGATACCGACCCGCGCCCCTTCCTGGGCGAGCGCCTTGGTGAAGCCGATATCGCCGGCCTTCGACGCCGAATAATTGACCTGGCCGGTCTGGCCTTTCTGGCCATTGATCGAGGAGATGGTGATGACGCGGCCGAACTTGCGGTCGCGCATGCCGACCCACAGTGGGTGCGTCATGTTGAAGACGCCGGAAAGATTGGTGTCGACGACCTCTTTCCACTGCTCGCGCGTCATCTTGTGGAACATGGCGTCGCGGGTGATGCCGGCATTGTTGACCAGAACGGAAACCGGGCCGAGATCGGCCTCGATCTGCTTGATGCCGGCGGCGCAGGCATCGTAGTCGGCGACCGACCATTTGTAGACGGGGATGCCGGTCTCTGCCTTGAATTTCTGCGCCGCTTCGTCATTGCCGGCGTAGTTCGCGGCGACCTGATAGCCGGCGGTTTTCAGGCCGATCGAGATCGCGGCGCCAATGCCGCGCGACCCACCGGTGACGAGTGCTACCTTTGTCATAATATCCTCCCTTTTTCTCGATCGGCGGGCGGCGAACGGAAACGCTCTAACGGCGGAGCCTGTTCGCCACCGACTGTTTCACGGCTTGCTCGCTCCGTCCTCACGGCGCTTTGCAGATGACTTCACAGCGCTTCCACGCACATGGCGACCCCCATGCCGCCGCCGATGCACAGCGTGGCAAGGCCTTTCCTGGCACTTCTGCGGCGCATCTCGTAAACCAGCGTGTTGAAGATGCGGGCCCCGGAGGCGCCGATCGGATGGCCGATGGCGATGGCGCCGCCATTGACATTGACGATCGACGGATCCCAGCCCATGTCCTTGTTGACGGCGCAGGCCTGGGCGGCGAAGGCTTCGTTGGCCTCGATCAGGTCGAGATCGCCGACCGACCAGCCGGCCTTGGCCAGCGCCTTGCGCGAGGCGGGAATGGGCCCGGTGCCCATGATCTGCGGATCGACACCCGCGGTCGCCCAGGACACGATGCGCGCCAGCGGCGTGATGCCACGCTTTGCGGCTTCCGCTTCGGTCATCAGCAGCACCGCGGCGGCGCCGTCATTGATGCCGGAGGCATTGGCGGCGGTCACCGTGCCGTCCTTGTCGAAGGCCGGTCTCAGCTTGGTCATGGCCTCGATCGTGGCGCCGTGGCGGATATATTCGTCCTGGTCGACAATGGTGTCGCCCTTCTTGCCCTTGACGGTGAAGGCCACGATCTCGTCCTTGAATTTGCCGGCCTTCTGCGCGGCCTCTGCCTTGTTCTGGGAGGCCAATGCGAGCTGGTCCTGGTCCTCGCGGGTAATCTGGAACTGGCGAGCGACGTTTTCGGCCGTGTTGCCCATGTGGTAGCCATTGAAGGCATCCCACAGCCCATCCTTGATCATGATGTCGATCATCTTGTAGTCGCCCATCTTGACGCCGGCGCGCAGGTGTTGAGCGTGCGGGGCCAGCGACATCGATTCCTGCCCGCCGGCGACGATCACCTTGGCATCGCCTGTCGCGATCTGCTGCATACCGAGAGCAATAGCGCGCAGACCTGAGCCGCAAACCTGGTTGAGGCCCCAAGCGGTGGTTTCCTTCGGCAGGCCGGCTTCGATAGATGCCTGGCGGGCGGGGTTCTGGCCCTGAGCCGCAGTCAGCACCTGGCCGAGGATGACCTCGTCGACCTCCGCCGGCTCGACACCGGTACGGGACAGCAACTCCTTGATGACGACGGCACCAAGCTCATGCGCCGGCGTGGCGGCGAAGGCGCCGTTGAAGGAACCGACGGGCGTGCGCGCCGCACTGGCGACAACGATGGCAGCGGACATGTTCTTCTCCACACTTCGAGGTATCGAGGTTTTGGTATCGCAGTTTGTATCGTCAGGGCTTTTCTTGCCCTTTCAATGATCCAAGTCAAACCGGAAATGGGCATACCGGCCATGCGCCGCAAGCAGGTTGCGCATCGTGGTGGATACAGCTGGCCCATTGCTGCGCAGCATTTTTAGCCCGCCGTGCAGCATTAATTGATGCCGCACTGCACAAACCGCTTGGAATTGTGACGCTTTTGCGCATATCCTTGAAAAGGCGCAATCGTTACCGGCAGCTTACCTCAAGTGCGCCGGTGTCCCGGGAGGATGCTGATGGCCGCGAAAGACGAACCGATTATCATCAAGAAATATGCCAATCGCCGCCTCTACAACACCGGCACCAGCACCTATGTGACGCTCGAGGACCTTGCCGAAATGGTCAAGAAGGGCGTGGAGTTCACCGTCCAGGACGCCAAGACCGGCGACGACATCACCCATCCGGTGCTGACCCAGATCATCTTTGAACTGGAGAACAAGGAAGGGCAGAACATGCTGCCGATTCCGTTCCTGCGCCAGTTGATCGCTTTTTACGGCGACCAGATGCAGATGATCGTGCCGAGCTTCCTCGAACAGTCGATGATCGCCTTCTCAAAGGAGCAGGAACGCTTCCGCGAGCAGATGAAGGGTGCGTTGGGCAAGTCGCCGCTGGACATGATGAAGATCGCCACGCCGATCAAGGCGCTGGAAGAGCAGACGCGCCGCAATATGGAGATGTTCCAGAACGCCATGCGCCTGTTCACGCCCTTCCCACCCGCAGGCTCGAATGGCACTTCCGCAGCGCCGGCGGAGCCGGCCAGGAAAGAGACGTCGGAAAAGCCCGACGACCTTCAGGAACTGAAGGAACAGATCGCCGCCATGCAGCGCAAGCTCGACACGATGTCGTGATCGCCGGCCGGACCAAGCCCGGCCGAAATCTCTCATCAGCAGGCCGTATCAGAAATCTCCGCTCGAATGAGGCTGAGTGCCACCCGACCCGCGCTATTTCGTCGTCACCGTCACCAGAGCCGTAACGGGTTTGCCGTCGACGAGAATGGGCTTGTGATGATCATCGGCAAGTAGGACGCCGATCACATGCTTGCCGGCGGCATCCGGGCAATGGCCGAAACGAGCCTTGACAAGATCGCCGCCAAAGTCGCTGTTCATGCTGTTGTACGGCTTGCCGGGGATGTTGCAGGTATCTCCGGCGGGATCGATCTTCATATGCAAATGGCCGCATTGGCTGACGCCGTCGCATTCACCCGCTGGCAGAAGCGTGAAGTTGCTGCTGACGACGACGCCTATCGCCTTCTCTGGGTCATTGCCGAGTTCGATGACCGAACCGGCCGCCGGCCAGGCGATTTGCAGGGTTGGCCGATCTTCGGCCTGGGCAGACCCGAGCGACAGTAAAGAGAAAGCAAGGGCAGTCGTTGCGATGAAGCGAAGCATGGTAACCTCCATTGATGTTGTAATCACTGGTTACATATGAAGCGCCTGGACGCAAGAAAATAATCAGTGATTACATGTCGGCGTCGTGCTATTGGCAGGCATGACCAGCCCCACGGATTCCGGCGAAGCCGCCAACCCCAAGCGCTATCATCACGGCAATCTGGTCGAGGCCTTGATCGCTGCTACCGTAGAGATCATCGAAGAGCGCGGAGCAGAGCATGTCTCGGTGCGCGAGGCGGCAAAACGTGCCGGCGTTTCGCCCGGCGCGCCATTCCGGCATTTTCGGTCGAAATCAGCACTGCTGACCGCCGTCGCCGAACAGGCGATGAACCGGCTTACCGAGGCCGTTGCCGATGCGCAGTCCAAAGTCGGCAGCGCAGATCCCATTGTGGCCTTCGAAGCGATCGGGCAAGGCTATCTGGAGTGGGCGATCAGCAATCCCACGCATTTCCAGATCATCAGTTCTCGGACGCTGATCGATTTCGAGGCATCAGATAGTCTTCGTGATCAGAATGAAGCCGTTCGCCGGAAAATGATCGCCCTGCTGACCCAAGCGCAACAACAAGGTCGGCTTGCCCCGGACACCGACTTCGATCATCTGGTGCTTGCCGCCCGCGCATTTGTCTACGGCCTGGCACGCATGGCGATCGATGGTCATTTCCCGGAGTGGCATCCGTCCGAGCCGCCATCGCTCGCCGTACGGAAAGCTCTGCGTCTTTTCATGAGCCAGATGACACATCCCGAAACGCAATCTCACGAGCCCTGAAGTGGCTTCCGGGGATCGCTGACAAAACTGTCTTCGCACTGCAAAACCTGTCTTCGCACTGGTGTCAGGCGCACAGCTTTGAGTGAGGGGTGTCCTCTTTCATGACAAAAATTTCATGTCATCGCCACTGAGTGCCGCTGTTTTTGCGCCACACGAGACATATATGCTGCACTGCAATATGGTCCGTTAGCGCCGTAATGAAGGATTTCGCCTTGCCCAGCAGAAAAACCGCCATCGTCACCGGTTCCACCTCGGGCATCGGCCTGGCAATCGCCCATGCCCTCGCGGCCGATGGCTGCAACATCGTCGTCAATTCCTTTTCAGACACGGCCGACGACCAGGCCGTCACCGATGCGATCGCCAGGCATCACGGCGTGAAGACTGTCTACATCAAGGCAGATATGTCGAAGCCGGCCGAATGCCGGGCGCTGGTCGCAAAGGCAGCCGAGAGCTTCGGCTCGGTCGACATCCTGGTCAACAATGCCGGCATCCAGCATGTCGCGCCGGTGGAAGAATTTCCCGTCGAGAAGTGGGACGCCATCATCGCCATCAATTTGTCGTCGGCCTTTCACACCATCGCCGCCGCCATCCCGCTGATGAGAGAAGCCGGCGGCGGCAGGATCGTCAACATCGCCTCGGCCCATGGGCTGGTCGCCTCGCCGTTCAAATCGGCCTATGTCGCGGCCAAGCACGGCATCATGGGACTGACCAAGACGGTCGCTTTGGAACTGGCGCGCGACAAGATCACCTGCAACGCCATCTGTCCCGGCTATGTGCTGACGCCGCTGGTCGAGGCGCAGATCCCCGACCAGATGAAGGCCAACAAGATGGACCGCGACACAGTGGTCCGCGAGGTCATGCTCGACAGGCAGCCGACCAAGGAATTCGTCACGGTCGAGCAAGTTGCCGCTGCCGCGGTGTTCCTGTGCTCGGATGCGGCAGCGCAGATCAACGGCACGCAAATCTCAGTCGACGGCGGCTGGACCGCGCAGTGATCCATCCAATGGCTCTCTACAGATCAAGGACAACGCCATGACGACAAACGGCAAGGCGGAGGAGCCCAAGAAGATCAACGTCGCGCTGCAGGGCGGCGGCTCGCACGGCGCCTTTTCCTGGGGCGTGCTCGACCAGCTGCTGGAGGACGGACGGCTCGACATCGCGGCGGTTTCGGGCACCAGCGCCGGCGCCATGAACGCGGTGGCGCTGGCCGACGGCTTCGTCCGCGGCGGCGTCGAGGGCGCGCGGCAGAAGCTCGACGATTTCTGGCGCGCGGTGGCGCGGAAGGGCCGGTTCAGCCCGGTGCAGCGCATGCCGTGGGACGTCGCCTGGGGCAACTGGTCGATCGAGAACACGCCGGGCTATCTGTTTTTCGACACGATGTCGCGGGTGTTTTCGCCCTATGTCGCCAACCCGCTCGGCCTCAACCCGCTGCGCGACGTGATCGAACAGGAGATCGATTTCGGCAATGTGCGCGCCTGCAAGGCGATGGAGCTGTTCATCTCCGCGACCAATGTCGAGACCGGGCAGTTACGCGTCTTTTCCGATGGCGAGATCGATCTCGACACGGTGATGGCGTCGGCTTGCCTGCCGCAGCTGTTCCGCGCCGTCGAGATCAAGGGCGTGCCCTACTGGGATGGCGGCTATGGCGGCAATCCGGCGCTGTTCCCGTTCTTCAAGACGACTGCCACCGAGGACGTGCTTTTGGTGCAGATCAATCCGGTGGTCCGCGAGGGGACGCCGAAGAGCGCCAACGAAATCCAGAATCGCATCGACGAGATCACCTTCAACGCCGGACTTCTGCGCGAATTCCGCTCGATCGCCTTCATCAAGGAGCTGATTGCCGCCGGCCTGCTGCCGCATGGCGAATACCGCGACATCCGCATGCACCGCATCGATGCCGACGAGGCATTCAAGGACCTGTCGGCATCGTCCAAGGTCAATGCCGAATGGGCGTTTCTGACCTATCTGCGCGACCTTGGCCGCACCGCCGCCAGCGACTGGCTGGAGGAGAATTACGACGCCGTCGGCAAGCGGCCGACGCTTGACCTCTCAGGCGAGCTCGACGACGGCTTCAAGCCGATGCGTGGACCGGCACCGGGGCGGCGGGTCAAGGAGTTCCTTGCAGCACGCAAGAAGCCCGAGGCAGCGCGTCGCCGAGCCTGAGGCGTTTTGTTTGTCAGTTTTTTTGCAAGGCTAGATCGATCACCTTGATCAGCGCGGCCGCAGCCCGCCGCTGCTCGTCCGGATCACTGATGCGCATCTTCATGCCTTCCAGCCCGTCGAGCAGCATGTCGGCCAGCAATTTTGCCGACAAGCCCTTGGCGGTGAGATCGACGCCATTGCGTCCGGCTTCGCTCTGGATCGCTGCGGCGATATGCTCGGCAAACCGGCTGCGCCAGCAGCCGATCAGGTCGGCGAGACTCGATTTCATGTCAAGGAGTTCGGCGCCATGCGGCGAGGCGTGGACGGTGCGCGTCATCGAGATCAGCGCTTCGTCGATGGCCCGCATCGTGCGCTCGGCAAATGGTTCTTCGCCGGCGAGTGCCGTTTTCGCCTGCTCGAGCGAGCGGGAGAGCAGCATCAACGCAATGGCGCGATAAATATCGGTCTTGTTCTTGAACTGGAGATAAAGCGCCGGCCGCGACATGTCGGCGGCACGCGCAATGTCGTCCATGGTGGTGCGGGCGAAACCATAGGCCAGAAACACCTTCATCGCGCTGTCCAGAATGCGGGCGCGCTTGGGGTCGGTGGCGATGTCCTCGATCTCGATCATGGCGCGACTTTATCCTGCAAAAGCTCTATTGACAAAATGACGTAATTTGTCAAGATGTATAAGGGCGAATGGCCGACCGGCCTGCCCGGCTGTGGACGACAACAAAGGGTATCCCCATGCGCCTCACCGTCGACGGGCAGGCATTCGACGTCAATGCCGATCCCGAAATGCCGCTGCTGTGGGCGCTGCGCGATCTCATGGGCAAGACCGGGCCGAAGTTCGGCTGCGGCATCGCCGCCTGCGGCGCCTGCACGGTGCATGTCGACGGCCAGCCGGTGCGCTCCTGTTCATTGCCGGTCGGTGAGGTCACCGGCGCGGTCACCACGATCGAAGGCATCGGCACCGAAGGCAGACTGCATCCGGTACAGCAGGCATGGCTGGAAGAGCAGGTCGCCCAGTGCGGCTACTGCCAGGCCGGCCAGATCATGAGCGCGGTGGCGCTGCTCGACCAGGTTGCCGACCCGACCGATGCCGACATCGACGATGCCATGGGCGGCAATCTCTGCCGCTGCGGCACCTACCCGAAGATCCGTGCGGCGATCAGACGAGCGGTCGTCCTCAAGACGGCGGGAATCTGACCATGGCCAGTGTCGGAAAGATCGCCCGCCGCACGTTTCTCATCGGCACCGCTGCCATCGCGGGCGGCGTCGCCGTCGGTTATTACTACTACCGCAGGCCCTACCCGAATCCGCTGGAAGGCGACCTCGCCGCTGACGAAGCGACCTTCAACCCCTATGTGAAAATCGGCGCCGACAACACCATCACCATCGTCGCGCCGCGCGCCGAGATGGGCCAAGGCATCTCGACGACGCTTGCTGCCATGGTTGCCGAAGAGCTCGATGTCGGGCTCGACCAGATCAAGGTCGAGCACGGCCCGGCCTCCTACGCCTATTTCAATGCGGCGATGCTGGAAGAGGGCGGGCCGTTCGCGTTCTTCGATGAAAGCATGACCGCTGAAATAGTGCGCGCCGGCATGGGCGTGGCCGGAAAATTCCTCGCCCTGCAAGGCACCGGCGGTTCGACATCGACGGTCGACGGTTTCGGCAAGATGCGGCAGGCAGGCGCCGTCGCGCGGCAGATGCTGATTGCGGCGGCCGCGCAAAAGCTCGGCATAGCTGCCGCCGAGCTGGAAACCGCCAATGGCAGGGTCCTGCACAAGGCGTCGGGCAAGTCGCTGACCTATGGCGCGGTCGCCGCGACCGCTGCGACGATGGCGCCGCCCGCGGAAATCAGGCTCAAGGACAAAGCCGACTGGAAACTGCTCGGCAAACCGCAAAAACGCATCGACATGCTGGCCAAGGTCACCGGGGCACCGATATTCGGCATCGACGTGACGCTGCCGCAGATGCTGTACGGCACGGTCAAGATGAGCCCGCGCTTCTGGGCCAAACCGGTCAAGGCGGATGTCTCCAACGCCGAGAAAATGCCTGGCGTGATCAAGATCGTGCCGATCGACACGAATTACGGCCACGGCTTCGGCATCATCGCCGAAAACACCTGGGCGGCGTTCAAGGCGGCGGAGGCGATCGACGCCGAATGGGCCGATCCGGAATATCCGCCGGACAGCGCCGGCATTTCCGAGGTGCTGAAGCAGGCGCTCGGCACAAAAGGATCGGTGATGCGCGACGATGGCGATGTCGATACCGCCTTCGCCGACGCGCCCCGCGAAAGGATCGTCGAGGCCGACTATGAGGTGCCTTATCTGGCACATGCGACGATGGAGCCGATGAACGCGACGGCGCGGCTGAAGGACGGCGCTCTCGACATCTGGTGCGGCAACCAGGCGCCGACTTTGGTGCGGCAGCTTTGCGCCAATGCTGTCGGCATCGAACAGGACAAGGTCAGCGTCCACACCACCTTCATGGGCGGCGGCTTCGGCCGACGTATCGAGGTGGACTTTGCGCTCTGTGCCGCGTTGATGGCGAAGGAAACCGCGGGCCGGCCGATCAAGGTGATCTGGACGCGCGAGGAGGACATGCGCCACGACGCTTACCGGCCGGCTTCGGTCGGCAAATTCCAGGCGCGGCTTGGCGACGACGGCATGCCGGTCGCCATCGGCATGGCAATCGCCTCGCCATCGCCGATAGCCAGCACCTTGCGCCGGCTGTTTCCCTCGATATCGCCGCTTGGCCCCGACAAGTCCATTGTCGATGGAGCCTACGACCAGCCCTACACCATCCCGAATTACCGGGTCAGCGGCATTGCTGCGCCCGCCTCCATCCCGGTCGGCTTCTGGCGATCGGTCGGCTGCTCGATCAACGGCTTCTTTCATGAGGGTTTTATGGACGAGATCGCCGTCGCCGGGAAAACCGATCCGGTCGAACTGCGCAAGATGCTGATGGCTGCCTATCCGGCAGCGGTGAAGGTGGTCGAGAAGGTCGCCGAAATGGCGAAGTGGGGCGAGGCGCTGCCCGCCGGCAAGGCCAAGGGCATGGCGTTCACGCTGTCGTTCGGCAGTTGGGTCGGCGAGATCGTCCAGGTCGCCGACACGCCGTCCGGGATCCGCATCGAGAAGATGTGGATCGCCGCCGATGTCGGCACCGCGCTCGATCCTGGTATCATCGAGGCGCAACTCATCTCAGCCGCCATCTACGGCCTGTCGGCAGCGATGGGCCAGGAGATTACTTTCGCCGACGGCATGGTCGAGCAGTCGAATTTTCATGACTACGACGCCATGCGCATCTCCCAGTGTCCGGCGTTCGAAGTCGCCATCCTGGAGAATTTTCACAAGATGGGCGGCGTCGGCGAAGTCGGCACGCCGCCGGCGGCACCGGCACTCGCCAACGCCATCTTCGCACTGACAGGCAAGCGCATCCGGACACTGCCCTTGTCGAAGGAGGTGATCTTTGCATGAAATATTCCCATCATGCTGACAGCTGCTGCCATGCTGTTTTGCTGGCGCCTTTACCAACGGCACTGGCAAGCCGGGCACGGCACCGATGATGGTCGATGCAGCCAAGACTTGCCCGAGGGACGCGGTCTGGCGGTTGCTTTCGCATCCGCACTGCGCCGAATGCGATGTTCGCAGATAAAAGGCCGCGCTGGTCCGGCGCGCTTCACGGCGGCCGCACCCTGCCCAGCGAAGTATTACCCATCAACATTTCTGACTATATTGCGGTGCAACTTTGATGTAGAAGCTCGTTCGCCGATCACGGCAAGTTGAACACGGCCTTGCGCGCACCCATATCGGCGACGCGCCCGAGTTAGAAGACGCGGCCTGGCCGAATCCCGCGCACTGGAAAAATGACGATGCCGAAATACAGGTTTCACAAGCTTGCAGCCATTGTTGTGCTTGTCGGTTTCGCTGCCTGGATGGTGACGGGCGAGTTCTCGTCCGTCGGCAGCGCGGCCGCCGACAAACCCAAGGCGGGGGAGGTCGAGCAGCCAAAGGCGGCTGACGCCGGCAAGGCCAAGCCCGCTGAGGCAGAGCAGCCCAAGGCGCCGTTGCGCACCGTCGCGACCTTAACCCCGCCTAGGCGTACCTATGCGCGCGCCATCCGCATTTCCGGACTGACCGAAGCCGACAAGCGCGCGGTGCTGGCGACCCGGGTCGACGGCATCATCGACAAGCTGCCGGTCAAGCAAGGACAGCACGTCAAGACGGGCGACCTCGTGCTGATGCTTGCCACCGAGGAAAAGCTTTCGGCGCTCAGCAATGCCAAGCAGCTTGTCGCGCAGCGTCAGGCCGAACTTGATGCGGCCTCGCGGCTGGCGAAAACCGGCAATCTGCCCAAGCTGCAGCTCGACAACGCTCGCTCCACCCTGACCTTAGCGCAGTCGATGCTGGAAGCGATGCAAGCCCAGCTTGATCGCAATGAGGTGAGGGCTCCGTTCGACGGCGTCATCGACCGGGTGCCGGTGGAGCTTGGCAGTTCCGTGATGCAGGGCGGCGAAGTGGCGACCATTCTGAGCCTCGATCCGGTGATCGCCCGCGGCGAGGTCAGCGAACGTGATCTCGGCTATCTGAAGATCGGCGACAAGGCGAAGGTACGGTTGGTCAGCGGCCAGAATGTCGAGGGCACCGTGCGCTATATCAGCCGCGACGCCTCGTCCGCCACCCGCACCTTCCGCGTCGAGATCGCAATCCCCAACCCCGAGGGCACCATTCCGGCCGGGATGACCGCCGAGATCGCGCTGAGCGCGCAGCCGACCGACGCAGTCATGCTGCCGCGCTCCGTGGTGACGCTCGGCGACAAGGGCGATCTCGGCATCCGCGCCGTCGACAAGGACAACAAGGTCGTGTTCTTCCCGATCGATCTGGTCGACGATACGCCAACCGGCCTGGTGCTCGGCGGCATCCCTGCCGATGCGCGCATCATCGTCGCCGGCCAGGAACTGGTGAAGGAAGGCGAAGTGGTCAAGCCGGTCGAGGCCGACCAGGCGACCATCCAGAAGCTCTTGGGCGAAGCGACGGCCGGGACGCAGTAATCATGGATATCGTCAAACTCGCAATCAGCAATGCCAGGCTGACCATTTCGGTGCTGGTGTTCCTCATCCTTGCCGGTGCGGTCGCCTATCAGTCGACACCGAAGGAAGCGGAACCCGACGTTCCGATTCCGATGATGTATGTCAGCCTGATCTATCAGGGCATCTCGCCCGAGGATTCGGAACGCCTTCTGCTGCGGCCGATGGAAGCCAAGCTGAAGAGCCTCAAGGGGCTCAAGGAGATGCGTTCGGCCGCCTTCCAGGGTGGCGGTTATGTGCTGGTCGAATTCCACCCGCAGACGGATCTGGCGACTGCGCTGCAGGACACGCGCAGCAAGGTCCAGGACGGCAAGGCCGACCTGCCGCAGGCAGCCGAGGAGCCTGTGGTCTCCGAAGTCAACGTCTCCGAGTTCCCCGTCCTTGTCGTGACGCTGTCGGGCGAGGTGCCCGAGCGCGTTCTGACGACGGCTGCGCGCGAGTTGCGCGACCGCATCGAGGAAGTGCCTGGCGTGCTGGAAGGCTCGCT
>NZ_JBVVQJ010000036.1:0-29090 GCF_055811475.1 Mesorhizobium sp. WSM4829
CCCCCCCCCCCCCCCCCCCGCGCCCCCCCCCCCCCCCCCCCCCCCCCCCCCCCCCCCCCCCCCCCCCCCCCCCCCCCGCCCCAACCCCCCCCCCCCCCCCCCCCCCCCCCCCCCCCCGCGGGGGGGGGCGGCGGCTGGGCGAGCCGCGTCAACCCGACGGGGAGGATCGACAGCGCGGTGAAGGCGATGCCGACCAGCGGTGCGTCCGCAGCCCTTATGTCGATCAGCGCCAGTGTGGAGTAGCCGACACCGAGCCCAGCGACATAGGCGACGTAGAAGAAGGCCATGACCCTGCCGCGTATGGCGTTGGCGATGACGTCGTTCAGCCAGCTTTGCGCAACGATGAACAGGCCGCATATGGCAAAGCCGTAGAGCGCGCGTGCCGCGATCCACGACAGCGGGTGCGGTCCGGCCCCGACGGCGGCGTTCGACAGCACGATCAACGCCGACAGCACCATGAATGCGCGCGCATGGCCGACGCGCCGTACCAGCGGACCGGTCAGGATGCAGCCTGCCAGGCCGCCGGCCGAGAGGCCGGTGACGATCAGCCCGGCCCAGGTCGGATCGAAGCCCTCGGCGCCGAGCCGGACCGGGATATAGGCGAACATCAGTCCGTTGCCGACCGCTACCAGCGCCATAGACAGGACGACGCTGGCGATGGCGATCGCCGGGGCCGGCGGGCTGCCCTGTGCCGGGTCGCGTCTGGTCTGGTTTCGCTCGAGAATCGCCATGCCCGCGCAGGATCGCTCACGGAACCGGGGAAAGGCAGCCGCAAATGCGACATCGCCCGACTTGCCTTCTCCCCTTGTGGGAGAAGGTGGATCGGCGCGTAGCGCCGGGACGGATGCGACACATCGCCCGGCGCCGGGCGCCATCGTAGATGAAAGGTGCGCGGGCCACTTTCTCTGGTATATCGGTTTTAAAATCGAGCCCTTGGCCCAAGTCGCTATCCGATTGAAATGAAACAGAGTTTGAAGTTACTTTCATGGCAGGGGTGCTGGAAGAAATAAATGAAGCGTAGAAAGATAGAGCTTTCAATCGCTTAGTTCTTCAGGGTAGTGATCCTGCCAGCACCCCTCATCCGACCGAGCTTCGCTCGGCCACCTTCTCCCACAAGGGGAGAAGGAGAAAAAGACTCCTATCCCTGCGCCATCTTGCGGATCGCGGTCGACGACAGCGACGAGCGTGGGCCGTGGATGAAGGTCCAGGCCGGCGCCTTCATGCGGGCGAGCCGCGGCGCGTCGCCCTCGTCGACACGCGCGTAGTCGAAGGTCTTGGCGACAACCGACGACAGGAACGACAGCGTCGCGCCAGGGCGATCGATCACCGCGATCGGAAACGTCATCACGATCTGACGCCAGCGCTGCCAGCGATGAAAATCGCGTAGCGAATCGGCGCCCATGATCCAGACGAAGTCGACGCCCGGGTTGCGCGCCTTGACCAGGGCCAGCGTGTCGGCGGTGAAGCGGACATAATGGCTCGCCTCGAAGGCGGTGACCTTGACCTTCGGGTTCCGGGCAATCTGCTCGGACAGGCTTAGCCGCTCGGCCAGCGGCGCCAGTTCCCGCGCGCTCTTGAGCGGATTGCCCGGCGTCACCATCCACCACAACTGATCGAGCGCCAGGCGCCTGAGCGCGATCTCGGCGACCAGCGCATGGCCGGCATGGGCAGGATTGAACGAGCCGCCGAACAGTCCGACGGCCAGGCCCTTTTCGGCATGCGGCATTTTTAGATAGTGGGAGGGAACGAGCTGTTCGGACTGCGAAAGCATGTGTCAGGCACCCCCCTCTGTCCTGCCGGACATCTCCCCCGCAAGGGGGGAGATCGGATGTCGCATATACTTTCGCCAACCTTGGGCGTGGCAGTAAGGGCGCCAGGGATAAAGCCGCCAATCTCCCCCCTTGCGGGGGAGATGCCCGGCAGGGCAGAGGGGGGTGGCTGGGCGCACGCCTCTCAGGCTCTAACCGCGAATAAGCTCAAGGCCTCACCTGTCCCGTCCCGCGCACGCGGTACTTGAACGAGGTCAGTTGCTCGACACCGACCGGGCCGCGCGCATGCATCTTGCCGGTGGCGATGCCGATCTCGGCGCCCATGCCGAATTCGCCGCCATCCGCAAATTGCGTCGAGGCATTGTGCAGAAGGATCGCCGAATCGATCTCGTTGAAGAACCGTTCGACGGCGTCCGCATCCTCGGCGACGATCGCCTCGGTGTGGTGCGAGGAAAAAGTCTCGATGTGCTCGATGGCGCCGGCAACGCCATCGACCAGCTTTACCGCGATGATGGCATCGAGATATTCGCTCACCCAGTCGGTGTCGGTCGCCGCTTTAGCGTCGGCAAACACTTTCAGCACCTCGGCATCGGCGTGGATTTCGCACCCGGCGTCGCGCAACGCCCCGAGGATCGGCACCAGATGAGTGGCAGCAACAGCGCGGTCGACCAGCAGCGTCTCGGCCGCGCCGCAGACGCCGGTGCGCCGCATCTTGGCGTTGACCGCGATCCTGGCCGCCATGTCGAGATCAGCCGAGCGGTCGATGTAGAGATGACAGATGCCTTCGAGATGCGCGAAGACCGGCACCCGCGCCTCGTTCTGGACACGTTCGACCAGGTTCTTGCCGCCGCGCGGAATGATGACGTCGATATTGCCGGAAAGCCCTTTCAGCATCTCGCCGACGGCGGCGCGGTCGGCGGTCGGCACCAGCTGGATGGCATCCTGCGGCAGCTTGGCCGCTTTCAGCCCTTCGACCAGGCAGGCATGGATCGCCGCCGAGGAGTTGAGTGAATCCGAGCCGCCGCGCAGGATCACCGGATTGCCGGCCTTGAGACACAGCGCGCCGGCATCGGCGGTCACGTTCGGCCGGCTTTCGTAGATGACGCCGACAACGCCGAGCGGCGTGCGCACGCGCTCGATATGCAGGCCGTTCGGCCGCTCCCATGCGGCAATGACATCGCCGACCGGATCGCGCAGCCCGGCGATTTCACTGATGCCGTCGGCCATGGCACGGATGCGGCCGGGATCAAGCTTCAGCCGGTCCATGAAAGAAGCCGAAAGCCCCGACTGCTCGCCATTTTTGATGTCGATGGCGTTGGCGTCGAGAACATCCTGCTCGTGGCGAAGGATCGCCTGCGCCATACCGATCAACGCGGCGTGCTTGCGCTCGGCTGTGGCGACGGCCAGCGGTCGGGCGGCGGCGCGGGCGCGGCGGCCGATATCGGCCATCAGCGCCACCGTATCGTCCCGGGATTTTTCATGCAGCTTCAGCATGGCTCATCCTCCGCTATGCACCTCGTCACCGACCGCTTGGTCAGCGGCCTGTACTTGGTCGCCGGCCACTACTTGGTCACTGGCCCGTACTTGGTCACCGGAATGGCTCACCACAAGGTCGTCGCGGTGGATCATCGCCGATCGCGCTTCATAGCCGAGCACCGTTTCGATCTCGGCTGTTTTCAAGCCAGCGATCCTTACGGCATCGGCGGCATCGTAGGCAACCAATCCGCGCGCGATCTCGCGGCCTTCGGGCGACAGGATCGCCACCGTGTCGCCGCGCGAGAAATTGCCGCTGACCAGCTTGACGCCGGCCGGGAGCAGCGATTTGCCCGACTTGAGCGCGCCGATGGCGCCGGCATCGACTGTCAGCCGGCCTGCCGGTTCGAGCTGCCCGGCGATCCATGTCTTGTAGCCCTTGACCGGATTGGCGCTCGGCCGGAAGAACGTCGCCCGCTCGCCACGCTCGATCGCCAGCAGCGGCGACAGCCGCGTGCCTGATGTGATGATCATGGCAGTGCCGGCGGCGGTGGCGATCTTGCCGGCGTCGAGCTTGGTGCGCATGCCGCCGCGTGAAAACTCCGAAGCGGCCGCACCCGCCATCGCCTCGATGTCAGGCGTGATGCGGTCGACGACAGCGACGAACCTGGCATGCTGGTCTCGCGCCGGCGGCGCCGTGTAGAGCCCGTCAATGTCGGAGAGCAGCACCAAAAGGTCCGCGCCCATCATCGTCGCCACCCGCGCCGCCAGCCGGTCATTGTCGCCATAGCGGATTTCGGAGGTCGCCACCGTATCGTTTTCGTTGATGACCGGCACCGCCTTCATCTTGAGCAGCGTCGAGATCGTCGCGCGCGCATTGAGATAACGGCGGCGCTCTTCGGTGTCGCCGAGCGTCAGCAGGATCTGGCCCGATTTCAGGCCGCCCTTGCCGAGCGCATCCGACCAGGCGCCGGCCAGCGCAATCTGCCCGACCGCCGCCGCCGCCTGGCTTTCCTCGAGCTTCAGCGCCCGCTTGCCGAGGCCTAAAATGGTGCGGCCAAGCGCGATGGCGCCGGACGACACGACGAGGATCTCGGCGCCATTCTCGGCCAGCACTGAAATGTCGTCAGCAAGCGAGGCCAGCCAGTCGCGCTTCAGCCCCGCCGTGCGGTCGACAAGCAGCGCCGACCCGATCTTGACGGTGATGCGCCGGTATTTTTTCAGCGACTGCGCGGCCATCGCTATCTCCAGCGCGTCTCGACCGGAGCGGCGACAGCTTCGCGCGCCTCGGCGACGACCGTCATCAGCGCGCGCAGAACGGCTTCGACGCCTTCGCTGGTGACGGCGGACAAAAGCATCGGCGCGCGGCCGGCGGCGCGTTTCAGCGAAGCGACCTTCTTCTTGCGCGCGTCGGCATCGAGCGTGTCGACCTGGGAAAGTGCGACGATCTCGACCTTCTCGACCAGCCCATGGCCATAGGCGTCGAGTTCGGCGCGCACGGTCTTGTAGGCCTTCCCCGGATTCTCTTCCTGCGCCGAGACGAGGTGCAGGAGGACCCGCGTTCGTTCGACATGTCCGAGGAATCGGTCGCCGATGCCGACGCCTTCATGCGCGCCTTCGATCAGGCCGGGAACATCGGCGATGACGAACTCGCGCCCGTCGATACGGGCCACACCGAGGCCCGGATGCAGCGTGGTGAAGGGATAGTCGGCGATCTTCGGCTTGGCTGCGGTGACGGCGGCCAGAAAAGTCGACTTGCCGGCATTGGGCAGGCCGACCAGGCCGGCATCGGCGATCAGCTTGAGCCGGAGCCAGATGTTAAGCTCTTCGCCCGGCTGACCCGGATTGGCGCGGCGCGGCGCCTGGTTGGTCGAGGTCTTGAAATGCTGGTTGCCGAAGCCGCCATTGCCGCCCTTGGCCAGCAGGAAACGCTGGCCGACGACGGTCAGGTCGCAGATCAGCGTGTCGTTGTCCTCGGCAAAGACCTGCGTGCCCGCCGGCACTTTCAGCGTCACGTCGGCGCCCTTGGCGCCGGTCATGTTGCGGCCCATGCCGTGCGTGCCGGTCTTGGCCTTGAAATGCTGCTGGTAGCGATAATCGATCAGCGTGTTCAGCCCATCGACCGCCTCCACCCAGACGTCGCCGCCGCGACCGCCGTCGCCGCCGTCGGGACCGCCGAATTCGATGAACTTTTCGCGCCGGAACGACACCGATCCGGCGCCACCATCGCCGGAGCGGACATAGACCTTGGCTTGATCGAGAAATTTCATCGTATTGCTGAGTTTCTGCTAACGGCCTTGCGGCATTGCTCTAACGTTTGGCACTGCTCTAAACCAAGGCGGGGCGAAGGGCGAGGCTGTTTATCAACATGGCCCGAGTCTGAACATGGCCCGAGTCTGAACATCGCCGGAGTCGCAATGCAGCTTGTAACCTACAACATCCACTACGGCGTCGGTCTTGACGGACGCTACGATGTCGGCCGCATTGCCGATGCCGTGCGCGGCGCCGACGTGATCGCGCTGCAGGAGGTCTCGCGCAACAACCCCAACAATGGCGGCCGCGACATGGTGGCCGAGCTCGGCGACGCCCTGCCCGAATACTTTTCCGTCTACGGCAGTAATTTCGAGGCCAATGTCGGCTCGCGTCTGGAAAACGGCCGTGCCATCACCACCACCTTCCAGCTCGGCAACATGGTGCTGTCGAAAACCCCCGTTCATCTGTCGCGCAATCTCCTCTTGCCGCGCAGCCGCAGTTTTGAAGTGATGAATTTCCAGCGCGGCGCGCTGGAGGCGCTGATCGAGACGCCGCTTGGTTTTATCCGCTTCTATTCCACCCATCTCGACCATCGCAGCCCGGTCGAACGCGCCAGCCAGATCCGGTTTCTGCGCCGGCGCCTGTTGAACTATGCGATCGAGGGCGGCGCGCTGTCGGGCGTCGCCGAGGTCGGCCTGCCCGACCTGCCTTGTCCCGAAGGCTTCGTTGTCATGGGCGACTTCAACATGCTGGCCGGATCGCCGGAACATGTCGAATTCGCCGGCCGCCTGGATCACGAATTCGGCATGCCGGTAACCGCGGATCTTGCCGTCGATGCCGCCCTGCGCCTTGCCGCCGCAGGCGCCGATCTCGTCACCTGGGTCGACCCCAAGCGGCCTGGCGACGCCAGCCGCCACAAGCGCATCGACTATGTCTTCACCAGCGCCTCGCTGGCCAAATCGCTGAAGCGCCTGTGGGTCGACCGGCAGGCAGTCGGTTCGGACCACTTGCCGGTCTGGGTCGAATTGGGCTGACCTTGAGTTTGGTCCGCGATCCTTCGCGCCAAGCCACGCCTCAGAGACCGTTTCGAAATTCGCTCTGGTGAGTCATATGGTGGTGGTTTCGAGAACCGGAGCGCAGCGGACATTTGGGTCCCTGAGCACCGGAAGCGCAGAAAACGCGATCAGATGGCCGCCAGAGTAGAGTTTCCAAACGGTCTCTAGAAATGCACCCAGTTCCGCAGGCTGGTCCAGGTCTTGCGATCGAGACGGTAGCGCTCGACCGGCACCTGGCCGGCGACGATCGAGTTCAGCATACCCTGGCCGGCATATTGGAAGCCGCATTTGTGGATGACCCGGCGCGAGGCCGGATTGATCACCCGCGTCGAGGCATGCAGCACCTGGATCGACGTCCTCTGGAAGGCGAGGTCGACCAGCGCATGCGCGGCCTCCGTCGCATAGCCGCGCTTCCAGTATGGCTCGCCGATCCAGTAGCCGAGCTCCAGCCCGCGATCGGTGGTGTTGAGGCCGGCGCAGCCGACGAAGGTTTCGGTGCCGGCCAAGGTCAAGGCATAGGCAATGCCGGCCCGGCGCGATGCCGTCATCGCGAGGAAGGCGCGTGCCTCGGCCTCGCCATAGGGGTGCGGCATGCGGGCCAGCATTTCGGCGACGTGGCGGTTGTCGGCGAGCACCACCAGTTGTTCGATATCGCTTCCGCGCGGTGCCCGCAGCACCAGCCGCTCGGTCACCAGGACCGGGCAATCTATCGCGTAACTTTCACCGTCTGTGTCATCCGCTTCGGCAACCATGTCAGTCCTCCAGGCAAGAAAAAGGGGAGATGGAAACCCATCTCCCCTGATCCATTTCCTGGCTTGGCCAGACACCGGTTCCCGAGATGGGTGCCGGTGTTCTCGTGCGGAACCGGCTACTCCGCGGCCTTGGTCATCGGGTTCACCGATACGTAGGTTCGGCCATTGGCTTTTTTATTGAAGGTGACTGCGCCAGCTTCGAGCGCAAACAGCGTGTGATCCGTGCCAATGCCGACATTGGTGCCGGGATGCCACGTCGTGCCGCGCTGACGAATAATGATGTTGCCCGGAATCACGGCTTCGCCGCCGAATTTTTTCACGCCGAGCCGCTTGGAATGGGAGTCGCGACCATTGCGCGACGAACCGCCAGCTTTCTTGTGTGCCATCTAACTAACTCCGATGCGCCGCTAGGCGCTTAAAGGGTCTTATGAACGCGTTCGCGTTCCGTTTCAAGTCCGAACCGGCGACGATCGCGCCGGCCCGCTTTACTTCTTCGCCAATTCCTTGGCCTGCTCGCGCCAGTCCGTGATCTGGTCGGCGCTGAACGGCATATGCTCGTCGATCTTGGCGATATCCTTGTCCGACAGCTTGGCGATCTGGGCGAAGGTAGTGATGCCCTGCTCGTTCAACTGGCCGGCCGCAACCGGGCCGATGCCCTTGATCACGGTCAGATCGTCCGGCTCGCCCTTCGGCGCTTTGAACAACGGCGCGGCGGCGGTTTCAGTTGCCTTGGCTTCCTTCTTCGGCGCAGCCTCTGGCTTCGCTTCGGTCTTCGGCGCAGCTTCAGCCTTCGCCTCGGACTTCGCCTCGGCCTTGGCCGCGGCCTTCTTCGTCGGCTTGGCGCCGCCCAGCAGGATCTCGGCGATCCGCACGGTGGTCAACAACTGGCGATGGCCGATCTTGCGGCGCGAATTCTGCCGGCGGCGCTTCTTGAAAGCGATGACGGTGCGGTTCTTGCCCTGTTCGATGACTTCGGCGGTGACCAAGGCGCCGTCGACGAACGGCGCGCCGAACGTGACATTCTCGCCCTCGCCATGCGCGAGCACGTGGCCGATCTCGACGATGTCGCCGACCTGGCCTTCGACTTTTTCGATCTTCAGGAGATCGTTGGCGGCGACGCGATACTGCTTGCCGCCCGTTTTGATGACTGCGAACATTTTTTGCCTTTCGCTGTTCGGTCGGCCTTGACGAACCGCTTCAGGCGGTTCGGCCGTCTTTTTGTCAGTCTGCGGGTTCAAAAAGCAAGCGGCGCGGAAGAGCCCTCCACGCCGATTGCGCGCCGTCCCTAGCCGAAGGTGCAGCGCGAGTCAAGGCAAACGGCTGAAAGCAAGACGGTGCCGTTGGCACAGGCGGCGGAGGTGTCGAAGAACGAGCCCCGGAGAGAAGCCTGATATCAGGCAGATTGGCCCTTGTAACCTGTCCATCCAGCCGTTATCTAGTGCGCCGCGCCGGCAGCGGCGGACCATGACCGCGGAGAGGTGGCAGAGTGGTCGAATGCACCGCACTCGAAATGCGGCATGGGTGCAAGCCCATCGGGGGTTCGAATCCCTCCCTCTCCGCCATAGTTTCCTGAGAGCAAATATCTCCATTCGTTCAGCAGCTTAGCTGGTCCGCATCAATCCGTTGTGTCCCACGGCTGTGTACCAACTCTCCGGGCTCACCTCACCCAAGGCATCAGATTGGACAATGCCAAGCAGTGCGTGGTTTGTGCTGAGCTGATCCCAGTGGCGGCTGCAAAGTGCAAGCATTGCGGATCGTACCAAGGGGCTCCGTAGATACTTCGAGGTAAGCAACAGTGCGTTGGCCTTGCTGGTGGCGCTTATATCGGTCTCGACCCTCGCTGCGGATACGTTTGTCCGGACCTACGCAGCCCTATTTAAAGACCCCCTATTGATGCAAGACCGGTGGACGGGGCGTGGTCTTGCGTTGCGGCACGTATGCGCGTGGCTGCGTGGCCCTCAGGTAGGGCGCGGGATATGGTGTGCTGCGTGGAACTAGCCGTGGCCGAGAGGAAGTTTAAGGGCGATGCCTAACAATGGTGCAATTTATCGAACGGAGGAGGAGAAGGCCGGAAAGGGAGTGATTGCGGGTCTTGATCAGCTGCTTGCTGAGTTCGATGAGTACTATCGGTGGATGGATAAGGCCCACCAAGGCCACTTGAACGAGCAAGGCGTCGATGTCGGCAAGCGGCTACGGCAAGCTCGGCTTGTTGTAGAACTGCTGAATGCCGTGTTGGCGGAGAGCAGGGGAATAGAGCAGGTTGCCGATACCGCCGTCAGCCTTGTAGAGGGAGCTAGTGATCCCTGGGCTCCGCTCAATGCCCGAGTAGAGGCACTGAAACCGTATATGCGCCGCCAAGTTGAGTTGATGGACCTTGTGGAACTTCACTCTGAGACTTTCTACTGGGTTGCGGCACGAGCGATGAAGGCGGCATCATACCTGCCTGGGTTGAAGTCCTTGGATGCCCCCGGCGTTCGCAATGCAAGGAATCATCTGATCGAGCACCCCGAAGGCAAGTCCAGCAAAATCTTCAATGGAGGTTTCGGATACGGAACGCCGCGAGGTCCCGTGCTGGCCGCTGTGCGCACCAGTGAGTCCCCGGACACTTGGCACGACGCTGGGCTGTTTGTGAATGCGGAGGAGTTCTCCACCAGGTTCGTAGCTGCATTGAAGGCGGGGATAGGAACCACTTAACGAAAGAGGCTACCCACTAGGATACTCTGGCCCTGTCCAACACCCTCATCACCTGGGTCGCGGACCACTTGCCTCCACGCGAGGTCTTTGCCCCCATGTCGTTCATGGTCTCCGCGATGGCGGTGAGGGTCTGGCCGGCGCTCCCAATGGGCCGATGATCCGCATGGCCTTCTCCGCTTCGGCCTTCGCCTTTCTCTGTATCGCCTCGTTGCGCTTCATGGTCTTGTCCCTGAGGCCGCCCAACTTGACGCCCCGGTCCTTGGCCGCCTTGAGGGCCGCCTTGGTTCGTTCCGAGATGAAGTTGCGCTCCTGCTCCGCCAGGGCCGCGTAGAGGTGAAGCTGGAAGGGTCGGCGTTCGGCATCTGGGCCACCCTGAGGCGGACCTTCTTGTCTTTGATGCGGGTGGCGATGAAGGCCACGTCGCGGCTTAGGCGGTCCAGCTTGGCCACCAGAAGCTCTGCCCCTGTGGCCCGCACCATCTTGATGGCCTCCGCCAACTCTGGCCTGTCGTCGCTGCCGCCTGAGAGCACGTCCTGGAAGCGCCCTATGACCTCCCAGGGCACCTCGGAGAAGTTCTCCAGGTAGATGCCGATGTCACGCTCCTGGGCCTCCAGGCCTAGCCCGCTGCGGCCTCTGCTCCTCCGTGCTGACTCGCGTATAGACCACGTATTGCTTCATTGCCGTGCCCCTGTCCGATGGCTTCAAGGGGAGTCTAGCGGCGGATATTACAAATGTCCGGAAGGTTCGGCGCGCCCCGGAAGAAGCTCATCGTTCATTTCTAAAATTCGTGAAGGTTCGCTCCGGGCGGTCCAGACGGCCCATATTGCTGCGATGATCGGAGCGATGCTCGCCAAGCTGAAAAGTAGGAAACCGATAAAACCCATCTCTGCCCCGAGCCCGATATGAGAATACCGCAAGGAAGGCTAACCACAAAGGGCTAGTCGACGAGCGATCGAGGGATTTGTGGTATTATTGTACCACATGCCCCTTTTCACTGTGGAAACTCCCCTATGCTTCTGCCGCCCACGTGCATCTATGTCTCTGAAAACATAGGCTTTTCTGCTGGCGTGGCCGGCCGAGAAAATTCGAATTAAAACCTATTCCGGTGAATTTTCTTCCGACGGTACATTTACCAACCCGATATCGGCCGGGAGACGCGCATTCGTCCCCGATCAGCTTCCCGATTGTTGTCGACGAACGAAGGTAAACCGCACGGTGAACTCCGGCTCCAGCATTGAGCCGGATTGCGTCATGCTTTGCTCGTCTACGCAGTCGCCGCCGCCCGTTTCTTGAACGCCCAATAAAAAAGCCAGGGCAAGTTTCCTGTGATCTTGCATTCCCATCGGTTCATGGGAATATCAGCCACTGGGGACGGGGGAACATCATGGGCACGGAATTCGCGGTCGCGGGCTGGCTGGTCGGCATTGTGCTTGTGCGAGCCGCCGCAATCCGGAAGGGGCTTAGTGCCGGTTTTTTTCTTGGGATCGCCGTACTTCTTTCGCCACTTGTGGCCGTCCCGTGGGTTTTCGTCGCCAGACCGAAGCCGGAGGGCTCCGGAGTGGCCGTCTGGACGTTCCCGATCGTCCTGGGAGCCCTCGCCTTCGTTGCCCTACTCGCCTCTTCGATGATGGCATCGTTCGCCGACTTCAATGTCGGGAGCCACACCGCCACCCTCAATTCAATCCTTACGGGAGACACGCGCACGAACGCGTTGAGGGTCGACTATGTGCAGTTGCCGGGATTGACTGGCATTCCGGTGATCGGGCCGGCGTCCTACTCGGGCTATTTCACAGTGAGAAAGATGGTCGGCTCGCTTCCTGAGAATTGCCGATATCACACATTCGACTTCAACGGGCGCGTCGTCGGGCAAAGCTACGTGTTGGAAATCGACGGGCTCAATATGCTCCGCCTTTCAGAGTGCAACTAATAGCTCTGCGCAAGCCCGTTCATTTAGCCTGCCATCGCGGCCAGGATGACCTCATCTTTGTCGTCGGACCTAGCAAGCACTTCGCTGCCAATGGTCACCTCGAAAGACAGGGTCGCAGCGTTGCGAGCGTAGACGAATGCCCGCGCCTCGTCGACCAGCGGCGCCAGCAGACTGGAGGCGGCGCTAAATGCGGCCGCCATGTCGGTTGAAGCATCGAGCGTGTCAGTCAGCATCAACGCGCGGAAACCGGAGGGCTCCCTCGATCCTACGAAGGCGATAGCCGCAATGGAGCCGTCCGCTGCGCATCTGCGGCGACCGTCGCCATGTCCTCTGCTCCCGGGTTGACGGTGGTGTAGACGAGGAGCACTCTCGAGTGTCAGCAGATGTGGTCAGGTTGAGTGTCGGCGAGTAGCAGAGGTCCAGCAACCATGACTTTGAGGCGAACCAGAGCTTACGCCGCATCCGGCTTGATTCTGGCGATTTGCACTGTGTTTGCTTGGCAGAACGCCACTGCTGCTCACAATTGCCACGCAGCCGCGACGCCTGGCGTCAATTGGCACGAGTGTGTCAAGAAGCTTCTCATCCTAGAAGGACAGGACCTGAGCGGGGCGAACCTGTTCGGTGTTGATTTCACTTCGACCGACCTCAGGAACAGCAATCTCCTTGCGGCAAATCTTGAGAAGGCAACGCTTGTGCGTGCTTCCCTGGCCGACTCGACCGCCAAAGGTGCCCGGTTCGACAGAATCGAGGCCTACAGGACCGACTTCAGCCGTATGGACGCGCAGGGCGCTGTGTTTGCGAGCGCGGAATTGCAGCGCTCGAATTTCCAGGACGCCAATCTGACCAACGTTGATTTCACAAAGGCAGAATTGGGGCGTGCGCAGTTCCATGACGCCGATATCAGCGGCAGCCGTTTCTCGTTTGCCAATCTCGCACGGGCGGACTTCCGAGGAGCGACGTTCACCGCGTCGATAGACTTTGACCGCGCCTTTTTCTTTCTGACCCGTATCGAGGGCGTTGACCTTTCCAATTCGTCGGGTCTGTCCCAGTGGCAGCTCAACATGGCCTGCGGAGACGCCCGGACCGAGTTGCCTTCTGGCTTGACGAGGCCTGAAGATTGGCCCTGTCAATTCCAGCAGGAATAGTTGTCGGCAAGCGAACTGCGGCAATGCTGCACCCGACAGGATTCGAACCTTTCGGCAAGCCGCCTAACCCGACTGCCCTGCCGTTCCCGAGCGGTTGGTTTTGCGTCTCGACATGCATGAACTCGTGCTTTCCGCACCGTTCGCAGTGGTGGCTAGTCCACCTCCTGCTCAGAAGGAAGGATCATAGCATGAGTGACGAACTGATCCGCCTTCCGGATGCAATGGAGCCCGTCACGCGCCCCGGCATTATACACCATAGGTGCGAGCATCCCGGCTGCGCCAAGAATGCGGGATGGGGCTTTGCCAATGTCCTCTGTTCCAGGTCGAAGTATCCAAGATCATAGGGCATGAGGCTCAAGGGCCAAATGCCATCGTCGAACTCGTTGACGCCGAACCTTTGATCGGCGGGCACGGTGACGATCTTCTTCCTGTGCATGCAGATGCGGCCGGAGGCGGACGAATCTGTTCACCTTCGGGACGAGCCTGCGCTATTCGATTGATGAATCATCCTCATAACGACATGCGGATTTTGCCGTCTAATCGATCGCCGGCGTCGTCGCTATTCTATTTCACACATTCGCAACACTGTCGCGCATGCCGAGGAAATGAGCATGGCCCGGCAGGCCTGCGACAGTTCAGGACGATCAAAGGAGACAGGCATGAACAAGCAGATCGGAATCGAGAGCACGGCGCAGTCCAGTGTCGACTTTGGCCGGCGTGATCTCCTGAAGCTGACCGGCGCCGGCGTTGCCGCGCTCGGTGCGGCGTCGCTGTTCAACATCCCCTTCGCAAAGGCTCAAGACATGTCAAACGGCGCCAACAACTTCTACACCAGTGATCGGGTGACGCTGGAAAAGATCGCCTTCAAGAGCCAATACGAGATGAACGTTGCGGGCAATCTGTTCATTCCCAACAAGCTCGACCGCAATGCGCGCCATCCGGCGCTCGTCGTCGGGCATCCGATGGGTGCGGTGAAGGAGCAGAGCGCGAATCTTTATGCCACCAAGATGGCCGAACAGGGCTTCGTCGCCATGTCCATAGACCTGCCGTTCTGGGGCGAAAGCGAGGGCGAGGCCCGCCAGATCGTTTCGCCGGATGTCTACGCCGAAGCGTTTAGCGCCGCGGTCGATTTCCTGGGCACACGGCCATTCGTCGACAGAAACCGCATCGGTGCGATCGGCGTCTGCGGCAGCGGCAGCTTCGTCATCAGCGCCGCCAAGATCGACCCGCGGATGCGCGCCGTCGCAACCGTCAGCATGTACGATATGGGGGCCGCCAACCGCAACGCGCTTAACCATTCACTGAGCGTCGAGCAGCGCAAGCAGGCCATTGCTGCAGCTGCCGAGCGGCGCTGGGCAGAGTTTGAAGGCGGCGAGGTCGAATATACCAGCGGCACGGTGCATGAGCTGACCGCCGACACCCATCCGATCCAGCGGGAGTTCTATGACTTCTACCGCACGCCGCGGGGTGAATTCACGCCCGCCAGCGCAAACCCGCAGATCACCACGCATCCGACGCTGACCAGCAATGTCAAGTTCATGAATTTCTACCCGTTCAACGACATCGAGACGATCTCGCCGCGCCCGATGCTGTTCATCGCCGGCGATCAGGCTCATTCCCGCGAGTTCAGCGAGGATGCCTACCAGCGAGCGGCCGAGCCGAAGGAGCTTGTTTGGGTTGCCGGCGCCGGGCACGTCGACCTCTACGATCGCGTCGACCTGATCCCGTTCGACAAGCTGACCAGCTTCTTCAATCAGCACCTCTCCGCGTGAGCGGCGCGATGGAGCCTGTAGCGGACGGAACAGGCTCCATCAGCATGGATCGGGAGATACGGCATGCTGAAACTAATGCTGAGTTCCGCTGTTATCGCATTCGGAACGGTTGAATCTGCCATGGCTCAAGAACGCATTCGCATTTCTTCGGATTGGGGCGAGGTCACAGTCGAACTCGCCGATAACGAGGCCGCAAGATCTCTGGCGCAGATGCTGCCGCTCACGATCGAGATGTCCGATCATCTGCGCCAGGAAAAGACCGGCAATCTGCCTTCCGCCTTGCCCGAGCTGGCGCGGCAGCGCGAGTTCTCCGTCGGCACGCTTGGGTTGTGGAGTTCCGATCATTTCGTGATCTACTATCGGAGCGGTCGCCTCCCGGCGCCTGGCATCATCAGGCTCGGGCAGGTCACTGGCGATGTCTCGATCTTCGATCGTCCCGGTCCGGTCACCATCCGCGTTGAACGCGCCGACTGAACCCTGCGCAATCCGCTCGTAGTTCGTCGCCGGGGGCGAGCGGCGGATTGAATAGCTGCCGCTCAATGAAGTGTGTTCGCCTTCGATTTATCCGATATAATCGAACTCTGGCTATTACAAGGATTCATGAGTGCCGCGGCAGAATGTCAATGATCTGCTCGCGTTCCTGGCTGTTGCTCGGGAGCGTAGTTTTACGCGCGCCGCAGCCCGGTTCGGCATATCGCAATCGGCGCTAAGCCACACTATCCGCCAGCTCGAAGCGCGCCTTGGCGTTCGCCTGCTCACCCGCACGACGCGCGCGGTGGCTCCCACGGAGGCGGGCGAGAGGCTTTTGCAGCGGATTGGGCCGCACTTTGACCAGATCGAAATCGAGGTCGATGCCCTGAACGAGCTGAGGGAAAAGCCCGCCGGAACCATCCGGCTGTCAGCGCCTGACTATGCAATCAGCAGCATCCTTTGGCCCAAGCTGAAACGCTTTCTGCCGAAATATCCCGACATCAAGGTCGAACTCCTGCTCGACAACGGCCTCACCGACATCGTGACGGAGCGCTTCGACGCCGGGATCCGCATGGGCGAGCAGCTGGCGAAAGACATGATCTCCGCTCGCATCGGACCGGATTTCCGCTTCGCGGTCGTCGGCGAAGAATCTTATTTTGCCGAGCATCCCGCGCCGGAGAAGCCGCAGGACCTCGTGCAGCACAATTGCATCAACTACCGTTTTCCATCGTCCGGGGCTCTTTATGTGTGGGAGTTCGAGGAGAACGGCCGCGAGATCAAGATTCGCGTCGATGGGCAGCTCGTCTTCAACAACATCTTTCATGTCCTGGACGCCGCGCTGGCCGGCCGCGGCCTCGGCTATGTTCCGGAAGAAATGGCCCTTCCCCACATCGCCAAAGGGCGGCTGGCGCGGGTCCTCGAAGGTTGGTTGCCCTATTGGGATGGCTACCATCTCTATTATCCGAGCCGCCGGCAATCCTCGCCTGCTTTCGTTGCCCTGGTCGATGCGCTGCGCCATCGCGAGTGACTATCGATGCCGGGGGTTTCGACGTTCCTGTCACTGAAGCCATCGCCAGCGGACGTGAACGGCCGAGGCTGCAGCGTATCAGTCAGGGCTGCTGTATTGCAGCCAGCTTCCAGTCACCGCCGTTCTGGCGCGTGAAGGTCCACAGTTCGGTTGTTTCCGTCGGCCGATCGGCTTCGCCGGCGACGATCTTGCCGGTGGCGCGATCACGCATCACGTCAAGAGACTCGTAGCGCAGGGCAGCCGTCGCGTAGTCACGATCATCTTCCCGCCAGCTCTCCGCAATATCGGCCTCCAGTAGGCTGACGTTCGACACCTCGTTCCTGATGCCGTTCTTGGCATTGTCGGCAAGTTCTTCGGACAGGTACGACACCATCTCGGGGGTCGCCAGCCGGCGCAAGCCAGCATGGTCTTCACGCCCGAACGCTTCCTGAACTTCGGTCAACCGCTGCTGGAATGTATCGAGATCGGCCGGCGTCATCGTAATTTGATCGTTAGCTGGAGCCGTCCGGCCAAAGCCAGACCCGATGCCTGGAATGGGGAAAGATGTGACGTTGTCCGCCTCGCGCTGGGCTGCCGCGTTTCGCCCAAAATTGCCCATGCCCTGGGGAACGCCGGCCATGGCAAGCGCTTGGCTGCGTGCCGATTGCGACCGGAAAAAGCGGATGATCAGCATGATCGCGCCGCCGATCAGCAGTCCTTGCAGCAGCAGGCCCAACATGCCAGCCAAGCCGCCGAACCCCTGGCCCAAAAGAAGTCCGATCAGACCGCCGAGCAGCAGGCCGCGCATCATCGAACCGCCGAGGCCGCTGAAGATCCCTGGTCGTTGGGCTGCCGGTGTCTGGCGCGCCGCATTGTTCGTTGCGGTGTTGGGCGTCATCGAGCGCTCGACCGGCGCGGCCGGCTGTGGCGCTGTCCTGGTCGGCGGGACCGACTGGAACGTGCGCGTGCCGCGGCTGCCGAAGCTGCCGCCACGCCGCGCCTCGGCGTAATCGGCCGTGACCATGGAAAAAGCCAGGAACAGTCCTGCAAACAAAACGGCAAACCGGCTCGAACGCGAAATCATCATGGCAAATCCTCAAGCGACACTTTGGCGCTATATGGGGTGCGCCGATCGAAATATCAGTGGCCGCAGCTTCCGTATCTGGCAATTGAGGAGAATTCCAGGACCGCCACAAATTCAGCAAAGCAGCCGACCGTGATCCTTCTGCCACCTCGTGCGTTGTCGCCTGAGGCACACCGAGGAGAAAAACGGTGTTTGCAGGTTTCAGGGCCACCAGCTTGCAACTGGACGACACGACCATTTTCGCAAGGGTCGGCGGAACCGGTCCGCCGCTGCTGCTGCTTCACGGTTTTCCAGAAACGCATCTGATGTGGAGGGATATTGCCGCGGCCCTGGCGCCCCGCTTCACAGTCGTCGCCGCCGATCTTCGCGGCTATGGGCAAAGCGGCTGCCCGGTCTCCTCGGCCGATCATAGCCCATACGCCAAACGCGCCATGGCCGCAGACATGGTTCAAGTCATGCAGCAGTTGGGTTTTGGGCGGTTCATGGTTGCCGGACACGACCGCGGCGGGCGGGTCGCCTATCGCCTGGCACTCGATCACCCCGATGAGATATCCAGGGTCGCGGTCCTCGACGTCATCCCGACCGCCGCCGCGTGGGACAGGGCGGATGCCAGACTGGCTCTCGGCTTCTGGCCCTGGAGCCTTCTTGCGCAACCGGAACCGCTGCCGGAGCGGCTGATCGGCGCGGCGCCCGATGCCATCGTCGACAATGCGATTGTGCAGTGGGGATCGCCGGCAGAAATGTTCTCTGCAACGATCAGGGAGGCCTATGTCAAGGCGCTTCGCGATCCCGTTCATATTCATGCGATTTGCGAAGAGTATCGGGCCGCTGCCACGATCGATCGTGAACATGACGCGCTGGACCAGATAAACGGTCGTCGCATCAAGTGTCCGCTCCTGGCACTGTGGAGTAGCCAGGGCGGCCTGGAAACCTGGTATGCGGAGGAAGGCGGACCGCTGGCTATCTGGAGGAAATGGGCCGACAGAGTTGAAGGAGGTCCCGTTCCGGGCGGGCACTTCTTTCCAGAAGAGCACCCTCACCAGACCGCAGCGGCTCTCTCGAAATTCTTCGAGGTTGAATAGGGAATGACGCCCAGGGCAGAGTGTTGTAGAGCTTCACATGCCTCATTCGCCCGTCCGGCGTCAAATCTGCTTGATAAAATGAAAGCCATCTCGCCAGCCATATCCCTGATATGCAGCATCGTGTTTGTCGGAGGTTGCGCATCGCCCTTCCATGCATCCTTTGATGCCGCGAAATACGACAGGATGAGTTGCGTCGAACTCAACGTGGCCATGGGTGAAGTCGCCAAGGAGCTGTCGGCGACAGCGATCACCCGGGGCAAAGTCGCGAAAACCAACATTCCGAACTGGCTATGGGGAGCCCGGCGTGTCGCCACAACCGTCACAGTCCGCCAGAACGCGAAAATCGAGCAATTGCAGCAGCAGGAGGCTGCGATCGCAGCTGTGAGACGAAGCAGGTGCTGATTGCGGCGCCGGCGTCAGAGCCTGCTGCCGAAGGTTGAAAATGATCGATTTCGCAGTATTACAGCCGAGGCTCGACGGCTCCGTGGATTCTGTCATCCTCACCGTCACGGCTTCAGTCTTGGCGACACGGCCAAGCCGAGGAAAACGATAACGGCCTGATTGAGGCGCAGGATGTCCGCGTCGTCTAACCGCCCGATATTTGCGCCGATCTTGGACTTTGGGACCGTGGTGATCTTGTCCACCATCAGTCGGCAGACGGTGAGCAGCCCGTTGCGCTCGTTCGGTTCGACGGAAAGACGGAATAATGGCGCGTCCGTCTCGTCGGTCGTGCAGCCGCAGATGGTGATCGAATCCGTCGCATCGAAACTGTCATCCTGGATGATGACGACAGGGCGCGGTTTGCCGGCGTAATCCTTGCCGCCGGCGACCGTCCAGATATCGCCACGCTTCATTCATCACCCCAATCCGATATCGCGTCCCAATCGGAAATCATGTCAATGAACGCCTGATCCTCGCTTGCATGGGCGCTTGCCGCAACCGCCAGTGACTGGCGATGCGCTTCCGAACGGAAGGCCGGCGCACGCACGTCCGGCACCCAAATCTGTATCGGCCGCAGACCTTGCCGGCGCAGACGTTCACGATGTTCCCGCACCTTCATGCCCGAGGACTTAGGCTTCGATGGCGAGGCCATGACGATTCTCCTGCTAGTGGTTACATGTAACCTATTGCAGAGGGCGAGCTTTGACCAGTCCTCGTCGGAAAGCCCGCCGGGCTACGACACCGGCTGTGACTTGCTGCTATTGCGTGCCATCCTATCCTATTGGCTTCAGCCGTTCGATGAAGCGCCCCTTGCGGATATGCCGTTCACGGATCGCCTGAAGCCGGTAGGCGAACTCGCCAACCATCCCCCGCTCCTCGGCGATCGCTTTGAGGTCGAGCAGAAGACCGGCGGCCGTATCGTAGCCGGGAGCATTGCGGCGCTCGATTTCGGTCTCCACCTCGCGCCACACGGTTTCGCCGCGACGCATGATCGCGTCGAGCCGGGCGCGGCGGGCGCGTTCCTCTTCCGCCTCCAGCCGGTTCCTTTCGGCCTCCCGCCGCTCGCTTTGCTCGCGCTCGCGAGCCTCGCGGATCGCATCGGCACGGGCGCGCAATTCGCCGGCCCAGCGCGGAGCCACGGCGGGTCGAACCGCCGAGGTCTCCTGGCTATCCCGAACGAGCGCCCGAAGCTCGTTTCCCACATGCGGATCGCCCTCGATCACGCGAGCCAGCAGCGTCGTTTTCTCACGATCGGGCAAATCGGCAAGTGCACGACGGATGACATCCGATGACAATGGATCCTGCGCCGTCGTGCCGGCGGGGCGTTCGGCCGCCGCCGCGACGAGATCAGCATCGAGACGGAAGAAGCGCGCGAAAGCGTCAAGCGCGCCAGTCATCGGGCCGATACCCGGCAACGGTTCCGCCTCGTCCGGCTCGACAGAACCGGCCTCGACCGCCGTCAGCCACAGCAGATAGAAAAGCCTCAGGTCGCCGCCAAGCACGTCGGCGCGCAGCGGCGCCTGTGCTGCGAGCCAGTCCGATCCGTCGTCCCAATAGTCCGCAGGCTCAAGTTCCTCGCACAGGATGTCGACGATCAGATTTTCACCCGATGTCGTGACATCGACCCAATCGATCGAGTGGAGAAATCCATCGAGACGCCGCCGGTCGACCAGCCGCCTCGGCAGACGGATCATCAGGCGGTGCGTGCCCCAATTGGCGAGATAGAGATGGAGATCGAACCAGCGCTCCATCAACTCGACCGGATTGCCTTTGAAGTCGCCCCACTCGTAGGAATTCGTGAAGCTCGTGGCGGTGATCCGCGCCCGTGTCGACAAATCACGCAAGGCCTGGCGATCCGCTTGGCCGAGCGGATGGTCGACCGCCTGAAACTCGTAATATTGGTATTCGCTCATAGCAGCTTCATAGCCGATCTTCGTCTCACAAGTCAGTTCCGGGACGGAGCTTTGTCGAGATCGATCCCGCGGGTCTGAGACCTTCTGCACAGGTATTTGCCGTTCGTGCGGCGGATGAACTGTTGAAAGGCAGCCGGTCTGTCGTAGATTTGCCAAGCACGAACGACAGCGAGGATGCCATGAAGAAGGAAGAGCTGGAAACCGTCCTTGGCCGTGGCGGGCCCGGCTTCGATCTGGGTCCGATTGAAGATCAACTGCATGACCTGGCACGCGAAGGGCAATTTCCGGACGTCGCCATCGCCCACTGCATCGCAAGGATTGAAGAATCCGCTCCCGCGCTGCGGGCGGTCATCGCAAGAGCGGCCGAAGGAGAGGATCTGTCGCGGGATGATGAGATGCGGCTCCTGCGAGGCATTTACATCCTGGGCGGCGCTCGCGACACTAGAACGTTCGGGCCCTTGTTGCGCTTGCTGCGCCGTCCGGGACGCGAGCTCGATGACCTGCTCGGCGACGTGGTGACCGAGAGCATGGCGCGTATCGTCGCCGGCGTATTTGATGGCGACGCCGACGCTTTGTTCAGCTTGATCAGCGACCGCTCTGTCGATGAATTCGTCCGCGATGCAGTTTTGGGCGCAGCGACCTTCCTGACCTGGGAAGGCCGCATCGAGCGTGACCGAATGCGAGATTTTCTCGAGCGATTCCACACCGAGAGGCTGGCCGGTGACGACGATTTCGCCTGGATCGCCTGGCTGGAGGCAATCGCCCGGCTTAGCTTGCGCGATCTGGCGCCGCTGGTTCACAGCGCGTGGGACGACGGCCGCGTCCCAATGGGCATGCTTGAACTCAGTGATTTCGAAGACGATCTCCGGGCAGCCGAGCAAAGCCCGAACGACGTCGATCGATTCGAGCGGACCGGTCTCGGCTATATCGACGATGTGCTTGAAGCGTTGGAATGGACCAGCCACCTTGAGTATTTTGGCAAGGAAGATTTGCACTCGCCCTTCCCTGAAAAAACCTGGCTCGACGAGTTGCCGAGCCTGACAGCGCCGGTCACAAATCCTTTGCGCCATGTCGGACGAAATGACCCATGTCCCTGTGGAAGCGGCAAGAAAGCGAAGAAATGCTGTCTCGCAAATTGACCTGCTGCAGCACCGCGGACTTGATCCTTGGCTGTCTCAGGCCGATCCACGGGATTGGTGCGCAGCGATTGCGCCGAGGAAGATCTCGCCGAATTCCCTGAGTTTTGCGGCACCGACGCCGTTGACTGCTGCAAAAGCGTCGAGGTCGCGCGGGCAGCGTTCGGCCATATCGATCAGCGTGCGATCGGAGAAGATCACGAAGGCCGGCACCTGGCGCTCCCGGGCGAGACGCAGCCGAACCGCCTTGAGCGCGGCCAAGAGCGCGGTATCCAGGTCTTCAGTACCCGCGGCAGCATTCGGGGTGGGACGAGTCTTGCCTTGTGCCGCGCGGTTCCGCACCTCTACGCGATACCGGAACGGGACCTCGCCACGGGCCAGCTCGCGGCCCTTTTCCGCGATGGCAAGGCCGCCATGGCCGCCTGAGTCCAACGTCAGAAACCCTCCCGCGACGAGCTGGCGGATGAGCGACTGCCAGACATCCTTCTTGCGCGCCACGCCGGTCCCGAAGTTGGCAAGCCTGTGGTGGTTCCTGGCCAGGACTTTCTCGGTTTCATGGCCGAGCAGAACATCGACGACATGGACGGCGCCAAAGCGCTCGCCGGTCTGCGCAATGGCCGCGAAGACGATCCGCGCCTCCGCTTCGCCATCCGCGTGCGGCGTCTGGTCGAGGCAGTTGTCGCAATTGCCGCAAGGCATTGCTGGTTCGCCGAAATAGCCAAGCAGGATCTGGCGACGGCACTGGGCCGTTTCGCAATAGCCTATCAGCGTATCGAGCCGGCCATGCGCGCGCCTTTTATGCTCCGCCGGCGCGTCCTCGTCGTCGATGAAAAGCCGCCGCATGCGAATGTCGCCGAGACCGAAGAGCATATGTGCCTCGGCAGCCCGCCCGTCGCGGCCGGCGCGGCCGATTTCCTGATAATAGGCTTCGAGGCTGCCCGGCAGGTCGGTGTGGAAGACATAGGCGACGTCCGGCTTGTCGATCCCCATGCCGAAGGCGATGGTCGCCACCATCACCACGCCCGACAGGGTCATGAAAGCGTTTTGATTTGCTTCACGCGCCTCCTTGCTCATGCCGGCATGATAGGCCAGGGCGCGCACGCCGTTCTTCTCGAGGAACGCCGCCATCTCTTCCGTCTTCTTGCGCGACAGGCAATAGACGATCCCGCTGCGGCCGGCATGACGCTGCACGAAGCCCAGCAATTGGCGCTTGCTGTCCTGCTTGGCCTCGACGCCAAGCTTGATGTTCGGCCGGTCGAAACCCAGCACCAGGGTTTCGACGCGCCCGGCGAACAGCTGTCCGGCGATGTCGGTGCGCGTCGCCTCGTCCGCTGTCGCCGTCAGCGCAATGATCGGCACATCAGCGAAAATGTCGCGCAGCCGCGACAACTCTTCATATTCGCGCCGGAACGACGGCCCCCATTGGGAGATGCAATGCGCCTCGTCGACAGCGATCAGCCGGATGTCGAGCCTGGCCAGCGCCTCGAGCATCCGCGCGGTCATCAGCCGCTCCGGTGCAAGATAGAGCAGGCGCGTCTGGCCCGCCGCGACGCGGCGCCATGCGGCGACATTGGCATCGCGATCGAGCGAGGAATTGATCGTATCGGCCGCCACGCCGGCAAGACGCAATGCGGCGACCTGGTCCTGCATCAGCGCCACCAGCGGCGAAACGACAATGGTGAGGCCGCCCAGGACCAGCGCCGGGACCTGGTAGCAGAGCGATTTGCCGGCGCCGGTCGGCATGACGGCCAACACATGACGCCCGGCCAGCAGCGCCTCCGTCACGGCGTCCTGGCCGGGACGAAAATCGTCGAAGCCGAACACGTCCTTCAGGACGCGCCGCTTGGGATCCTCCGCCGGGACGCTCGCCGCCGCTGCCTGCATCAGGGAATTTCTATGATCGGCGCTGCCCGAAAAGGCATTGGGGGAACGGCCCGAGTCAGCGGCGACGTGACCTGCCAAAGCTCCCTGGCGAATCGTCGGGTGACCGCTTGGACAGCCGATTCGGACATTCGAACGCTCCTCAAGTCCTGTCTCCGTCGGCTCCGTCTGAAAAGTTATCCCCTCATTGGCGGATATGCGAGCGTGATTCCAGCCTCTATTCACTTTGGCTGTGAATATCGCGCAACGGCTCGGGCCGATTAATCCTATCTTCACCATGATTCGGCAGGTTCAGGTCCTGCGGTGATGTTTTGAGTACCGCGGCGCCACAAGCGCCCAGGCAACACGCCCGCGTCTCTCCGGAGGCGCGGGCTTTTCGCTTCCGAGACAGGCTGCCGCTGCGTGGTGACCTGCGGGGGGTTCTCGTACGGTCAGTCGAGGAAATCGGCGCGGTGCGGGGTAAAACTGTCGACCAGGCGGCCGGCCTCGAGCGCCTTGACGCCGTGGACCAAATTGGCAGGGACAATGAAGCTGCTTCCCGTTTCCATGATCTCGGTCGTGCCGTCGATGGTAACCTCGAAGCGTCCTTCGGCGACGTAGCTCGCCTGGACATGCGGGTGCGAATGCAGCGCGCCGACACCGCCCTTGTCGAAACCGAACTCGACCATCATCAATTCGTCGATGTGCAGCATCACACGTCTGCGATTGCCATCCGGGGTCGGCGTCCACGCGCCCTCGCCGGCATGCGCAAAGATCTTCGTTCCGGTCATCGCCACATCCTCGTCATGCTCCTCATCGCGCCAGCCAGCCGCCGTCCACCGGCACCACCGCGCCATGCATGTAGTTTGACGCCGGCGCCAGCAGGAAGACGGCAGCGTCGCCGATGTCTTCCGGTCCGCCCCAGCGCCCGGCTGGAATGCGCGCCAGAATGGCGGTGCTGCGGTCCGGGTCGGCACGCAGCGCCTCGGTGTTGTTGGTTTCGATGTAGCCGGGCGCAATACTGTTGACGTTGATGCCTTTCGACGCCCATTCGCAGGCGAGCAACCGGGTGATGCCGAGCACGCCGTGTTTCGAGGCGGTGTAGGAGGCGACGCGGATACCGCCCTGGAAGCTCAGCACCGAGGCGATGTTGACGATCTTGCCGCGCCGTTCGGGATCGGCAAGCACGCGCCGGGCAAAGCTCTGGCTGAGAAAAAACACCGTCTTCAGGTTGACGTCCATGACATCCTCCCAATCGGCTTGCCCCAAATCGACGGCGTCGGCGCGCCGGATGATTCCGGCATTGTTGACCAGTCCGTCGAGCGGCCCGGTTTCGTCCCAGACGCGATCGAACATCGCCTGGGCGGCGGCGTGGTCGGCAAGATCGCAGCGCACCGCCTCGAAGCCGCCGCCCGCAGCAGCGATCTTTTCCGCGGTCTCATCCATTGCAGAGCGGCCGACGCCGACCACCCCACCACCGGCGCGCGCGATCGACAGGGCGATGCCTTGGCCAATGCCGGTGTTGGCGCCGGTGACGAGAATGCGCTTGCCGGCCAGGCTGAAAGCCGAGAGATCGCTCATCGCAGCTCTTCCATCGCTACCGGGTCGACATCCGTATAGTCGACATTGTCGCCGGCCATCGCCCAGATGAAGGCGTAGTTGGAGGTGCCGGCCCCCGAATGGATCGACCAACCCGGCGACAGCACCGCTTCCTCGTTGCGCATGACGAGATGGCGTGTCTCATCCGGCTCGCCCATGAAATGAAACACACGCGCCGTCTCCGGCAGGTCGAAATAGAGATAAGCCTCCATGCGCCGGTCATGCACATGGCACGGCATGGTGTTCCAGACCGAGCCTGGGGCGAGTTGGGTCATGCCGACGACGAGTTGGCAGGTCTTCACACCCTCGGCATGGATGAACTGGAAGATCGAGCGCTCGTTGCAGGTCGCCTGACTGCCGAGGTCGAGCCGCTTGGCATCGCCGATGCGGATCAGCTGGCTGGGATGGCTCTGATGCGCCGGCGCGCTGAGCAGATAGAACTTGGCCGACTCGGCTGGATTGACTGAGGCGAACGACACTTCGTTGGCGCCCATGCCGAGATACAGCATGTCGCGCGGCTGCAGCTCGTAGGACCGGCCGCCGGCTTTCACGATGCCGGCGCCGCCGATGTTGACGGCGATCATTTCGCGGCGATCGAGAAAGTTCTTTGTTCCGGTCGGCTTGATCGCCTGCAGCGAAAGCGGTGTCCCGGCAGGCATGGCGCCGCCAACGATCATGCGGTCGTAATGCGTATAGGTCAGGCCGATGCGGCCGAGCTGAAACAGGCCTTCGATCAGAAAGTTGTGGCGGAGCTCGTCCGTCCCCATCGCCGCGGCGGTAACAGGGTCGATGGCGAAGCGCGAGGTGAAGTCGGTGTGATTGTCAGTGTGATTCATTGCTGTTCCATTGGGCTGCCTCATTAGTCATTCGGTTGCCGCGGCCTTGACCGAATCGGCATAAAAAATCTGGCGTGCGTGCAGGCGCTCGCGATAGCGCTGCTGGCTGGCGCTGAGATGCGCGCGCATCGCTTCGCGCGCCGACTCGGCATCGCCTGATGTAATGGCGTTCAGGATCACCAGATGCTCGTCTTGCAGGCCGCGCTGATAGGCGTCGGATTGGGCGAGTTCTGTCGACCACGGCGATGTCACGTCGCAAGGAATGGCGCGCCGGCCGAGCACGTCGAGCATCTCGACATAGAACGGATTGTTGGTGGCGCTGGCGATCGCCCGGTGGAAGGCGAGGTCGGCCGGACCTGTCGGCTCGCTGTTCAACAGCAGCCGCTCGAACTCGAAGAACGCCTCCTGGATCGCCGCTTCCTGCGCGGCATTGCGACGGATAGCGGCCAGCCCGGCGGATTCGATCTCGATCGCCAGGCGCACCTCCAGCACGTTGAGCGCGATCGAATCCTTGCTGCCGATGTCCGCGGCCAGCGTGCCGAACATCGTCGAGATATGCTCGGTGACGAACACCCCAGCGCCCTGGCGCGGCTCGACCAGACCGTCGGCGGCAAGCTTGGCCAGCGCTTCGCGGATGACGGTGCGGCTGACCCCGAAGGTTTCGGTCAGCCGACCCTCGGTCGGCAGCTTTTGGCCTGGCTGGATCTCGCCCGCCTGCAACTGCTTGCGGATCGCCGCGACCACGGTCTCCGACAGCTTGGGCTTGCGTTCGACCTTCAGGTTGATTGCCATATCCGATGCCATTGCCAGCCCCTATTTGAAGACGCTCGGCAACCATAGCGAGATGGCCGGAATGTAAGTGACGAGCCCCAGCACCACGATGCCGGCCCCATAGAACGGCCAGATCGAGCGCATCGCTTCCCAGACGGATATCTTGCCCACCGCGCACGCCACGAACTGCACTGCGCCCACCGGCGGCGTGTTCAGCCCGATGCCGAAGTTGAGGATCATGATGACGCCGAAATGCACCGGATCGACGCCGTAGGCCTGCGCCACGGGCAGGAAGATCGGCGTGCAAATGATGATCGTCGGCCCCATGTCCATGAAGGTGCCGAGGAACAGCATCAAGAGGTTGAGCAGGAGCAGCACAACCAGCGGATCTTCCGAGATCGCGTTCATCGAGGCTATCAGCGCTGCCGGCACTTTGAGGAAGGCCATCAACCACGAGAACGCCGCTGCCATGCCAATGATGAGCAGCACCATAGCCGTGGTGCGCACGGCGCCATGGGTGGCATGAACGAAACCTTCCCAGGTCATCTGCCGGTAGACCAGGACAGTCACGAGCAACGCATAGATGACGGCGATGCAGGAACTCTCTGTGGCCGTGAAAACGCCCGATCGCACGCCGCCGAAGATGATCGCGATCAGCAGCAGGCCTGGCACCGCGACGGCGAAGAGATGCGCGACGGCGGCGAAGCCAGGAAACGGCTCGGTCGGATAGCCGCGTGAGCGCGCCACGAAGTAGGCGGTGATCATCAGCGCCAGGGCCAACAGCAGGCCCGGGATGATGCCGGCGGTGAACAGGTCGGCGATGGAGATCTTTCCGCCTGCCGAGATCGAGTAGATGATCATGTTGTGCGACGGCGGCAGCAGCAACGCGATCAGCGCCGCCATCGAGGTGACGTTGACGGCGTAATCCGCTCCATAGCCACGCGCCTTCATCTGCGGGATCATCAAGCCGCCGACCGCCGCGGCCTCCGCCACGGCGGAGCCCGAAATGCCGCCGAATAGTGTAGCGGTCGCGATGTTGACCTGCCCGAGGCCGCCGCGCATGTGGCCGACCAGCGAGCCGGCGAAGGCAACGATCTTGCTGGCGATGCCGCCGCGCACCATCAGGTCGCCGGCGTAGATGAAAAACGGAATGGCCAGCAGCGAAAAGACACTCATGCCGGAATTCAGGCGCTGGAACACGATGAGCGGCGGCAGGCCCATATAGAGAACGGTGGCAAAGCTTGCGACGCCGAGGCAGAAAGCGATTGGCGTGCCGATGAGCATCAGGACGGTGAAGACGCCAAAAAGTATCCAGAGTTCCATGGCGTCAGACCTTCACGTTGGCTGTGTCGAGTTCGGCTGCGACTTCCGCCGGCGGCAATTCGTCGAGCGCATCGTCGATCGGCGCACCGGAGAGGCGAAGCACGATGCGCTCCAGAGTGAACAGCACGATGAGCACGCCTCCCGCGACAAGCGGGACGTAGTCCCAGCCCCCCGATATGCCGAGCGACGGCAAGGTGGCGCCCCAAGTCAGCGCGACCAGCTGGCTGCCATACCAGATCATGCCGATGCCGAAGGCGAGCGCGACGAGATCCGAGATCATCCTCAGCCAACGCTTTCCGCCTTTCGGCAGCACGTAGAGCAGGACGTCGAAGCCGAGGTGATAGTTCTCGCGCACCCCGACGGCAGCGCCGAGGAAAATGAACCAGCTCATCAGCATCACCGAGCCCTGCTCGGTCCAGCTCGGCGAGCGGTTCAGAACATAGCGGCCGAACACCTGCCAGGCGACGAAAGCGGTCATCAGCACCAGCCCGATGCCGGCGATCCACAGCGCCGCCGTGCTGACGCGCGACATCACGCGCGCGATGCCGGATAGGGACGGTCTCTGTTCTGAGCTGGAGGTCACTGGTTCTCTCCGCAAGAGGGGCGGGGGGGGGGGGGCCCCCCCCCCCCGGGGGGGGCGCCCCCCCCCCCGGGGGGGCCCAACCCCCAAGCGATGGCGGCGAGGACGGGGTTTTGTTAACCCCGGCCCCACCCGCCCCGGAAAGGGG
>NZ_JBVVQJ010000036.1:29100-68603 GCF_055811475.1 Mesorhizobium sp. WSM4829
CCCCCCGGCGCGGGGTGGCTGCGCGCAACCACCCGGGGGGGGGGGCGTGTGGGGCGGGGGGGGGGGGTGGGGGGGGGGCGGGGGGGGGCCCCCCCCCGGGGGGGGGGGCCCCCCCCCCCCCCCCGCCGCTGATCACTGCACGGCCCTAATGGCTTCGACCATCGCCTTCAGCTTGTCGTCCTTGACGTGCTTTTCGTAGACCGGTCCCATCGCGTCGATGAAGGGCTGCTTGTCCGGCGTCGTGATCTGCGAACCGGCCGCCTCGACCTTGGCACGCGATTCCTTGACCTTGGCGGCCCACAGCTCACGCTGCTTGGCGACGCTTTCCTTGGCGGCCGCCTTGAAGATCGCCTGGTCTTCCGGCGTCAGCTTGTCCCAGCTCGACTTCGCCATGACAAAAGCTTCCGGCACCATCGTGTGCTCGTCGAGCGAATAGTGCTTGGCGACTTCCGCATGCTTGGCGGTGTCGTAGCTCGGAAAATTGTTCTCCGCGCCGTCGATGACCCCGGTTTCAATCGCCGAATACACCTCGCCATACGGCATCGGCGTCGCGTTGGCGCCGAGTGCGGCCACCATGTCGACGAAGATGTCGGACTGGATGACGCGGAATTTCAAGCCGGCCATATCGGCGACAGAGTTGATCGGCTTCTTCGAATTGTAGAAGGAGCGCGCGCCGCCGTCATAAAAGGCGAGCAGCACCAGCCCGACCTGTTCGAACGCCGCCGCAATCTGGTCGCCGACCGGTCCGTCCATGACCTTGTGCATATGGTCTTCCGAGCGGAAGATGTAGGGTAGCGAGGGAACGGTGGTTTCGGGGATGAGTCCGTTGAACGGCGCCATCGAGACGCGGTTGAGGTCGATCACGCCCGAGCGCACCTGCTCGATCGTGTCCTTTTCCTCGCCGAGCTGCGCGGAATGATAGACATCGACCGAATAGCGGCCGGCCGTGCGCTCCTTCACAAGCTCGCCAAAATATTTGACCGCCTCGACCGTCGGATAGCCGTCCGGGTGCGTGTCGGACGAGCGCAGGACCGTCTGGGCGCTTGCCGTTCCGGCCATCAGTGCGGCGGCCAGTAGCGTAGCTCCCGCCAGTCTAGAAAAATGCAGCATTGGTTCCTCCCGTTTGAACGATGGCGGCAAGCGCCGTTAGAGCCGGTACGCCTTTTTCGCGAGCGTATAGGCAAGTTCCTGCGCCAGCTCGTGCGCCTCGTCCTCGCGGAGCCGGTGCTCGGCGACGAGACGCGCAAGAAAGGCGCAATCGACCCGACGCGCAACATCATGGCGGGCCGGGATGGATGGAAAGGCGCGGGTGTCGTCGTTGAAGCCGACGGTGTTGTAGAAGCCGGCAGTCTCGGTGGTCATCTCGCGGAACCGGCGCATGCCCTCCGGGCTGTCGTGGAACCACCAGGCCGGCCCGAGCTTCAGCGCAGGATAGACGCCGGCGAGTGGCGCCAGTTCGCGCGCATAGCTGGTCTCGTCGAGCGTGAAGAGGATGATTGCAAGGTCGCGCTCCAGGCCGACGCAGTCGAGCAGCGGCTTCAGCGCCGTCACATAGTCGGTTCTGGTCGGGATGTCGAAACCCTTGTCCCTGCCGAACTTGTGGAAGACGGCAGGCGAATGATTGCGCCAGGAGCCGGGATGGATCTGCAGGACCAGCCCGTCGTCGCGGCTCATCTTGGCCATCTCGGTCAGCATCTGGGCGCGAAACAGTTTTCGCTCACGCTCGTCGTCCGAACCCCGGCGGATGCGGTTGAACAGCTCCTGCGCGGCAGCATCCGACAGATTGGCGGTCTCTGCCGTCGGATGGCCGTGATCCGACGCGGTCGCGCCAAAACTTTTGAAGAAGGCCCTTCTCTGGCGATGCGCATCGAGATAGCCGGCCCAGCTGCCGGTATCGCAGCCGGTGATGTCGCCGAGTCGATCGAGATTGGCAGAAAAGCCTTCGAAATCGGGATCGACGACGGCGTCCGGCCGGTAGGCGGTGACGACGCGGCCCTCCCAGCCGCTGTCGCGGATCATCTGGTGCCATCTGAGATCGTCGAGCGCGCCTTCGGTCGTCGCGATGACCTCGATGTTGAAGCGCTCGAACAGGGCTCGCGGGCGAAAATTCTCCCACTGCAGCAAGGACGAGATCGTGTCGTAATGGCCGTCGGCGGTTGCGGCCGTCAGCGGCTCTTCGATGCCGAACAGATGGGCAAGCACATGGTCGAGCCACAGCCGCGTCGGCGTGCCGCGGAACAGATGATAGTGCTCGGCGAAGCGCCGCCAGATCGTTCTGCCGTCGGTCTCCACCGGTGAGCCGTCGAGCGTTGGCACGCCGAGATCCTCGAGCCGGACGCCCTGGCTGAACAGCATGCGGAAGATGTAATGGTCCGGCACGACAAGCAATTGCGCTGGATCGGAAAACGCCTCGTTGAGCGCATACCAGCGCGGATCGGTGTGACCGTGCGGGCTGACGATCGGCAGATCCTTGACAGCGGCGTAAAGATCGCGGGCGAGCGACAGCGGACGCGCCTCCGACGGAAACAGCAGATCCGGATCGGTCAATGCGGCCACGTCGTTCCTCCCATCCCGGCCATCGGTAGGGTCGGAAAGAAATAATGTCAACATACAAAAAATAGATTGTTGTATGATGACTTTAACGCAACGTCAGCCCATTGTGCGGGAACGAAACGGATGTTACGCCGCATGCCTGCCACGCCCGGCACGAGCTCGATCAGACCCATCGCACGATGACAGACAGACGCCTTTCCAACAGCACGCGGCAGGCATTGCCGGCCTCGGTCGCGGTCCCCGGATACGACCGCAACCGTGTCGTACCCGGCATCGTCCATCTCGGCGTCGGCGCATTCCACCGCGCCCATCAGGCAGCCTATGTCGACGATTGCCTGGCGGCAGGAGAGACGGATTGGGGCATTGTCGGCGTCTCGCTGCGCAGCGCCGACACACGCGACGCGCTGGCGCCGCAGGACGGACTTTACACGCTGGCGGTCAGGAGCAGCGACAGCGAAAGCCTGCGCGTCGTCGGCTCGATCCTGTCGATGCTGGTGGCGCCGGAAGATCCCGGTGCGGTGCTGGCCGCGCTGACCGATCCGCGCACCGCCATCGTCACACTGACGATCACCGAAAAAGCCTATCTCAGGGCGGCGGGTGGCGGACTGGACACAGCCCATCCCGACATCGTCCACGATTTGGCCAACCCGCAAATGCCGCGGACGGCGCATGGTTTTCTGGCCGAATCGCTTGCGCGCCGCCGCGCCGCCGGTATCCAGCCATTCACAGTGCTGTGCTGCGACAATCTCCCGGCCAACGGCGCCACCCTGCGCCGGCTGCTGGTCGAATTCGCCGCTTTGCGCGGTACCGATCTCGCCCGCCACATCGCCGATGAAGTGGCGTTTCCGTCGAGCATGGTCGATCGCATCGTGCCGGCGACCACCGATGCCGACCGGGCACGGATATCGGGCCAGCTCGGCGTCGTCGACGCCTGGCCTGTCATGACCGAGCCGTTCTGCCAATGGGTGGTCGAAGACGATTTCCCGGCGGGCAGGCCGGCCTGGGAAAGGTTCGGCGTCACCATGGTCGGTGACGTCGGGCCGTTTGAGGACATGAAACTGCGCCTGCTCAACGGCTCGCATTCGGCGATCGCCTATCTTGGCCTGCTCAGCGGCTATGAGACGGTCGACCGCGCCTTCGCCGATCCGGCGATCCGGCAATTCGTCGACGGATTGTGGGCCGAGGCGATCACGACACTGCCGAAGGACGCCGGGCTCGACACGACCGACTACACGGCCCAGCTTGCCAAGCGCTATTCGAACACCGCGCTCGCCCATCGGACGGCGCAGATCGCCAATGATGGCAGCCAGAAACTGCCCCAGCGCATCATTGCCTCGGCAATGGAGCGGATGAGTGACGGTGCCCCGCCCGCCTATCTGATGCTGGTGGTGGCTGCCTGGATCGCGGCTTGCGAGGCGCGCGGCAAAGCCTTGCCGGAAAACCACTTCACCGACCCGCTCGACCTGGCTTTGGCCGCACTCGACACTCGGCATCTGTCGGCTGGCGAAGCGGTGGTGGCGGTGTTCGACCTGGCCGGCTTCGCCAAGGGCGGTGCCGAGCGCCTGACGCTGATCGACCTCGCGGCCGCCCATCTCGAACGCCTGCGCCAGGGCGGCGTGGCTGCTGCTTTCACAGCGCTGGGGATAGTCACTAAAAGGCCATGAGGCCGCCCTGAAACGCGCCATGCGCCGCGGTAGATTCGCTAATGGGCCGACCGCCCACTTACCTTCTCCACTTGTGGGAGAAGGTGGTCGAGCGAAGCTCGGTCGGATGAGGGGTGTTCCCGAGAACGCCGACGCCTCATTTCTTCCAACACCCCTCAACCGTCTTGGCGCTGCGCGCCAATCCACCTTCTCCCACAAGGGGAGAAGGGAAGTGGCGCCCTGCCCTCTATGCCGGCAAAATCGCGCCTTCGAGTGTGGTGAGCTGGCTAAGGAACTGCTCGGCCTTGCTGCGCGTCTCGTCGTCCTTGGCGTCGGCGACGTCTTCCCTGGCTTCCTGGATACGGCGGGCGAGGTCGGCGCGGTCGATGTCGCCGACGGCTACAGCCGATTCGGCCAGCAGCGTGCAGCCGGCCGGAACAATGTCGGCAAAGCCGCCGAACACGACGTAGCGCTCTGCCTTGCCTTCCGCGGTCTTTACCGTGACGACGCCGGGCTTGATCGTGGTCATGACCGGCGCGTGATGGGCCATGACGGTCATTTCACCTTCGGCGCCCGGAATGACGACGGATTCGACCTGCTCGGAAACCAGCAGCCGCTCCGGCGAGACCAGTTCGAATTTGAAAGCTTCAGGCATGATCAACTCAGCGAATGGTGAATGGTGAATGGTGAATGGTCCGAAAGACCTTCACTCAGCCTCGATTTCCTGTCCGCTGCTCCCCATTTACAATTCACTATTGACCATTCACCAATCACGCCGCTTCGGCCGCCAGGCGCTGTGCCTTCTCGACCGCTTCTTCGATGCCGCCGACCATGTAGAAGGCGGCTTCCGGCAGGTGGTCGTAGTCGCCGTTGCAGAGGCCCTTGAAGCCCTTGATGGTGTCGGCGAGGTCGACCAGCTTGCCCGGCGCGCCGGTGAACACTTCGGCGACGAAGAAGGGCTGCGACAGGAAGCGCTCGATCTTGCGGGCGCGGGCCACCGTCTGCTTGTCCTCTTCCGACAGCTCGTCCATGCCTAGGATGGCGATGATGTCCTGCAGCGACTTGTAGCGCTGCAGGATCGACTGCACCTGGCGGGCGACCTGGTAGTGCTCTTCGCCGACGACCATCGGGTCGAGCATGCGCGAGGTCGAATCGAGCGGATCGACGGCCGGATAGATGCCCTTTTCCGAGATCGCGCGGTTGAGCACGGTCGTCGCGTCAAGGTGGGCGAACGAGGTCGCGGGCGCCGGATCGGTCAGGTCGTCGGCCGGCACGTAGATCGCCTGCACCGAGGTGATCGAGCCCTTGGTCGTCGTCGTGATGCGCTCCTGCAGCGCGCCCATGTCGGTGGCCAGTGTCGGCTGATAGCCCACGGCCGAAGGAATTCGGCCGAGCAGCGCCGACACTTCGGAGCCAGCCTGCGTAAAGCGGAAGATGTTGTCGACGAAGAACAGCACGTCCTGGCCCTGGTCGCGGAAATATTCGGCAACAGTCAGGCCGGTCAGGCCGACGCGGGCGCGCGCGCCGGGCGGCTCGTTCATCTGGCCATAGACGAGCGCCGCCTTGGATCCTTCGCCGCCGCCCTTCTTGTTGACGCCGGACTCGATGAACTCATGATAGAGATCGTTGCCTTCGCGGGTGCGCTCACCGACGCCGGCGAACACCGAGAAGCCGCCATGCGCCTTGGCGACGTTGTTGATCAATTCCTGGATCAGCACCGTCTTGCCTACGCCGGCGCCGCCGAACAGGCCGATCTTGCCGCCGCGGGCATAGGGTGCCAGCAGGTCGAGAACCTTGATGCCGGTGACCAGGATTTGTGCTTCCGTCGACTGCTCGACATAGGTCGGCGCCGGCTGGTGGATGGAGCGCATCTCGATGCCGTCGACCGGGCCTGCCTCGTCGACCGGCTCGCCGATGACGTTGATGATGCGGCCGAGCATGCCCGGACCGACCGGCACGGTGATCGGCGCGCCGGTGTCATAGACGTCCTGGCCGCGAACCAGACCTTCGGTCGAGTCCATGGCGATGCAGCGCACCGTGTTCTCGCCGAGATGCTGAGCCACCTCGAGCACGAGACGATTGCCGACATTGGACGTTTCCAGGGCGTTCAGGATCGCCGGCAGATGTTCGCCGAACTGAACGTCGACAACGGCGCCGATGACCTGGCGAACCTTGCCGGCCAGGCCGGTCTTGTTGATGGCAACGGTCGGCGCCTTCGCCGCGGCAGCCTTGGCGGGCGCTGCCGCCTTCTTGGCCGGAGCCGCCTTCGCTGCCGCTGCCGGAGCCTTTGCCGGTGCTGCCGCCGTCGCGGCGGTCTTCGGGGCCGCCTTCTGGGGGGTCGCTGCTTTCGCCATCGTCTTTACCCTTTTCGTCTCTTTGTTTCTCACGCGATCCGCCTGAAGGTCGCTGACCTTCATCCGAGCGCGCCTAGAGCGCCTCGGCGCCCGAAATGATTTCGATCAATTCCTTGGTGATCTGCGCCTGCCGCTGGCGGTTGTAGGTGATCGACAATTTGTTGATCATGTCGCCTGCGTTGCGCGTCGCATTGTCCATGGCGCTCATCTTGGCGCCCATCTCGCCGGCGGCGTTTTCGAGCAGGGCGCGAAAAACCTGTACGGAAATGTTGCGCGGAATGAGATCGGAGAGGATTTCGCCCGGCTCCGGCTCGTATTCATAGACGGCACTGCCGCCGTCCGTCGCTTCGGCGGGAGCGGTAGGCACGCCTGCCGGGATGATCTGCTGGGTTGTCGGGATCTGGCTGATCACCGATTTGAACTGCGAGTAAAACAGCGTGCAGATGTCGAAGCCGCCCTCGTTGAAGAGCTGGATGACCTTCTTGGCAATGCCATCGGCATTGACGAAGCCCAGCGTCTTCACCTCGCGCAAGTCGACGCGCTCGAGGATCAGCGCCGCATAGTCGCGACGCAGGATGTCGAACCCCTTCTTGCCGACGCAGATGATCTTGACTTGTTTCCCGTCGGCCAAAAGCTTGCGGATGTGGTCGCGGGCAAGGCGTGCGATCTGCGAATTGAAGCCGCCGCACAGACCACGCTCGGCGGTGCAGACGACGAGCAGATGCACGTCGTCCTTGCCGGTGCCGGTCATCAGCGCCGGGGCCTCGCCGCCGCCGCCGATCGCCTGGGTGATGTTGGCCAGCACCGCACCCATGCGCTCCGAATAGGGGCGCGCTGCTTCCGCCGCCTCCTGCGCGCGGCGCAGCTTCGCCGCGGCGACCATCTGCATCGCCTTGGTGATCTTCTGCGTCGCCTTGACCGAGGCGATACGGTTACGAAGGTCTTTTAGTGAAGGCATGCTTCAAACCTGATCCCGTCCGTCCGGCCGTCGTTCAAGCAAAGGTCTTGGCGAAGGTGTCGATCTCCGCCTTCAGCTTGGCGCGCAGATCGTCCGACAGCGCCTTCTCCTTGCGGATGCCGTCGAGCACCTCCTTGCCGGCCGAGCGCATGTGGCTGAGCAAGCCATGCTCGAATTTGCTGACCTGGTCGATCGCCAACTTGTCGAGATAGCCGTTGACGCCGGCGAAGATCACCGCGACCTGTTCTTCGACCCTGAGCGGCGAGAACTGCGGCTGCTTCAGGAGTTCGGTCAGGCGCGCACCGCGGTTGAGCAGGCGCTGCGTCGCGGCGTCGAGGTCGGAGCCGAACTGGGCGAAGGCCGCCATTTCGCGGTACTGTGCGAGCTCGCCCTTGATCGAGCCGGCGACCTGCTTCATCGCCTTGATCTGCGCCGAGGAGCCGACGCGCGACACCGACAGGCCGACATTGACCGCCGGGCGGACGCCCTGGAAGAACAGATTGGTTTCCAGGAAGATCTGGCCGTCGGTGATCGAGATGACGTTGGTTGGGATATAGGCCGACACGTCGTTGGCCTGGGTCTCGATGATCGGCAGAGCCGTCAACGAGCCGCCGCCATTGTCGTCATTGAGCTTGGCGGCCCGCTCCAGCAGGCGCGAATGAAGGTAGAAGACGTCGCCCGGATAGGCTTCGCGGCCAGGCGGGCGGCGCAGCAGCAGCGACATCTGGCGATAGGCGACGGCCTGCTTCGACAGATCGTCGTAACTGATCAGCGCGTGCATGCCGTTGTCGCGGAAATATTCGCCCATCGTGCAGGCGGTGAACGGCGCCAGGAACTGCATCGGCGCCGGATCGGAAGCGGTGGCGGCGATGATGATCGAATAATCGAGCGCGCCGCGCTCTTCGAGGACTTTCACGAACTGCGCAACGGTCGAGCGCTTCTGGCCGACGGCGACGTAGACGCAGTAGAGCTTTTCCTTCTCCGGGCCGTGCTCGTGCACCGATTTCTGGTTGAGCATCGTGTCGAGGATGATCGCGGTCTTGCCGGTCTGGCGATCGCCGATGACCAGCTCGCGCTGGCCGCGGCCGACCGGGATCAGCGCATCGATGGCCTTGAGGCCGGTCGACATCGGCTCGTTCACCGATTTGCGCGGAATGATGCCGGGCGCCTTGACGTCGACGCGCTTGCGCTCGGTCGCCTGGATCGGGCCCTTGCCGTCGATCGGATTGCCGAGCGCATCGACGACGCGGCCGAGCAGGCCCATGCCGACCGGCGTGTCGACGATGGCGCCGGTGCGCTTGACGATATCGCCTTCCTTGATGTCGCGGTCGGCGCCGAAGATGACGACGCCGACATTGTCGGCTTCGAGATTGAGTGCCATGCCGCGGATGCCGCCGGGGAACTCGACCATCTCGCCGGCCTGGACATTGTCGAGGCCATAGACGCGGGCGATGCCGTCACCGACGGACAGAACCTGGCCGACTTCGGAGACCTCGGCCTCCTTGCCGAAATTCTTGATCTGGTCTTTCAGAATTGCGGAAATTTCCGCGGCGCGGATGTCCATCAGCCGACCTCTTTCAGTGCAAGCTTGAGCGAATTGAGTTTGGTTTTGAGCGACGTATCGATCTGGCGCGAGCCTATCTTGACCACCAGCCCGCCGAGCAGCGACGGATCGACGGTCACGGTGATCGCGACATCCTTGCCGGCAACGCTTTTCAGCGCCGCCTTCAGCTCGGTTTGCTGGGCGTCGGTCAGCGCATGCGCCGAGGTCACTTCAGCGGCGGTCTCGCCACGATGCTCGGCGGCGATCTGGCGGAATGCCTTGATCATGCCGGGAATGGCGAACAACCGGCGGTTCTGGGCGACGACGCGCAGGAAATTGCCGGTGAGGCCGGTGATCCCTGCCTTGTCGGCGATCGCCGCAATGGCCTTGGCCTGGTCCTCGCTGGAGAACACCGGGCTATTGATCAGGCGGGTCAGATCCGCGCTGCCTTCGAGCATCGCCGCGAAACTGTTGAGGTCGGCCTCGACCTGGGCGACCGAATTCGCCTGGAGCGCGAGCTCGAACAGCGAACCCGCATAGCGCTCTGCGACACCTGAGATTGGCGATGACGATTGGGCCACGGACCGTCTTTTCTCTTGTCTGACAGGCCGCAGATTATTGGCGCGAGCGAAAACTCTGGCTAAATCTTTGACCTTACTGCATTTTTCCAAGCACGAAGACGCGGCTTCCGCTATCCCCGGCCGAAAGTCGATTGCCGTCTAGCACAGGCATTTTAAGACCGCAATGCGTCGCCCGGCATGGTTTTCAGGCACTATTGTCGCATCCGGCGGCGCGGTTCGACCGCCGGTCCCGAATTAGCCTTTGATTCAAGGCACAAAGCCGAAGGCGAAGGCAAGCGGCAGCGCCGCCAGCACCAGTTCCACCACGATGGAAACCCAGTTGAAGGGCGTGTTGGCGCCATCCGACATCATCGACAGCAGGCGGCCGAAGGCGGTGAACAGCCAGGAAAAGCCAAGCGCCATGTAGAGCAGCGGTTGCGCAAGCAGAATGCAGCACAGGCCGACGCCGAGATAGAAGCCCGACATCCTGCCGCGCCCTTCGGCGATCGCCGCCGCCTTTTCGGGCTTGACCTGCAGTCTGAGTATCCGGAAAGCCAATGCCGGCGCCAGGAACAACATCAGCCCGAACAGCAAGGTCACGACGGCGCTCGACCACGCCAGCCACTCGCCCTGGCTCATCGGCCACGGAAACGCAAATTCCATACTGTCCCTCGCAAATGGCTGTTTCGAAATTTCGGGCATTCTAGCGAAGCAAGAGCCATGCGCCAGATGCGCGTCACGAATTACGGGCGCGCATCAGTCCAACGCGAACACGACCGCCGCCTCGGCATGGATGCGCGTCGTACCAAGAGCTTCATGACGGGCTGTTCCTCCTTTATGGAACGCTATGCATTATGACCACATGAGACCACACGGGGAGTGAGGCGCTCGAGGTGTGGTGCTGGAATATATTGCAAGACCCGCCTGCGGCTGACTAGGCTAACTCCAAACGCCTCACAAAAAGCTCTGCGGGTCGATGTCGACCTGCACGCGCACCGAGCCCCGCAGCTTCGGTCCCTCGGCCAGCATGGCGCGAATGAACCCCTGAATGTCGGCGCGCCGTTCGCCCTGGATCAGCAGGCGAAAGCGATGGCGGCCGCCGATCAGCGACAGCGGCGCCTCGGCCGGGCCGAGCACGAACAGGTCGGCGGCCTGAGGTGCGGCGCGCCGCAAACCCCGCGCATGGCCCTCCGCTTCCGCCCGCGTCGCAGCACTGACGATGACGCCGGCGAGCCGGCCGAAAGGCGGCAGCACCGCCCGCTCGCGCTCGGCGATCTCGCGCTCGTAAAAAGCCTCGGCGTCGCCGGAGACGATCGCCCGCATGACCGGGTGGTCGGGCTGGAAGGTCTGCAGCAGGCCAAGACTCTTCTTGCCGGTGCGGCCGGCGCGGCCGGTCACCTGGCTGAGCAGCTGGAAGGTGCGCTCGGCGGCGCGCGGATCGCCATTGGCCAGGCCGAGGTCGGCGTCGACCACGCCAACCAGTGTCATGTTGGGGAAATTGTGGCCCTTGGCGACGAGCTGCGTGCCGATGACGATGTCGGCCTCGCCATTTGCGATGGCTTCAAGCTCCAGCCTCAGCCGGCGCACGCCGCCCATCAGGTCGGACGACAGGACGATGGTGCGGGCGTCGGGGAAATGCGCGACGACCTCTTCGGCGATGCGCTCGACGCCCGGCCCGCAGGCGACCAGATGGTCGAGCGTGCCGCATTCCGGGCAGGCCTCGGGCCGCCGCTCATTGTGCCCGCAATGGTGGCAGACGAGCTGGCCGCGAAAGCGGTGCTCGACCAGCCAGGCCGAGCAGACCGGGCAACCGAAGCGATGGCCGCAGACCCGGCACAGCGTCAGCGGCGCATAGCCGCGCCGGTTGAGGAACAGCAGTGACTGTTCCTTCTTCTCCAGTGTCTGGCGCATATGGCCAAGCAGCACCGGCGACAGGAAGCCGCCGCGTGCCGGCGGGGCGCGGCGCATGTCGATCGTCTTCAGGTCGGGAAGCGCCGCCTCGGCAAAGCGCGCCGAAAGCACCGCCCTGCTATAGCGGCCTTGGCTCGCATTGACCCGGCTTTCGACCGACGGTGTCGCCGAGGCGAGCACGACCGGAAAGCCGCCGATGTGGCCGCGCACCACCGCCATGTCGCGGGCATTGTAGAAGACGCGGTCTTCCTGCTTGTAGGCGGGGTCGTGCTCCTCGTCGACGACGATCAGCCCAAGCTCCCTGAACGGCAAAAACAGCGCCGAACGCGCGCCGGCAACGACGCGCACGCCACCTTCCGCCACCTGCCGCCAGACACGCTCGCGCATCCTTGGCGGCAGGTCCGAGTGCCATTCGGCCGGCTTGGCGCCGAACCGTTGCTGGAAGCGCTCGAGGAAGGCGTGGGTCAGCGCGATCTCCGGCAGCAGGATCAGCACCTGCTTGCCGCGGTCGAGTGCCGCCGACACCGCCTCGAAATAGACCTCGGTCTTGCCCGATCCGGTCACCCCGTCGAGCAGTGTGACGCCGAATGCGCCGGCCGCGACATTGCTGCGCAGCATCTCGGCTGCATCGCGCTGGTCCGGCATCAGCGATGGCTGGGCGTAGCCTGGGTCGGGTGCTGCGACCACCGGTCGCGGCGGGATCATGACGGTCTCGAACACGCCTTGCGCCTTCAGCCCGTCGATGACCGTCGACGACACGCCGGCCGCATGCGCCAGCCCGGACCGCGTCCAGGCGAGCCCGCCTTCGGCTGTCTCCAGCACGCGCATCCTCGCATCCGTCACACGGTCGGGTCTGGCCAAGGTGCGTTGCAGGCCTTCGATCCACGGTTCCGGGTCGAAGGCCTCCGGCGCCCGCAGCAGCATGCGCGCCACCATGCCGGGCGGCGACAGCGTGTATTGCGCAATCCAGTCGACGAAGCGGCGCATGGCGCGGTCGATCGGCGGGCAGTCGAAGACCTGCTCGATCGAGCGCAGTTTTTTGGCATCGACCTTTTCGACGGCGCCGTCCCAGACGATGCCGGCAACCTGGCGCGGACCGAGCGGCACGCGCACGATCGAGCCCGGCACCACGCGCATGCCGGCGGGCACGGCATAGGTGTAGGGCCGCTCGGCGGGCATCGGCACCAGCACCGGTGCGGCCGCGACAAAGGGCGAATCTTCGATCATGAGGCGTGACCTTGCCCCGACTTTCGTCTAGATCAAAGTCCGACCCCCAGAGGTGCATGACATGCACTAGATCGACGTGCGTCCATCCGGACGCACAAAGTACGCTCTAGAACTTTAAACCTCGCATCGTGCTTTCCGAAAATCGATTCGATTTTCGGGCCGATGCGATAAAAATCTTCAGGAGACCGTCATGAAATTTTTTGTCGACACCGCCGATGTCAAGGAAATCCGTGAACTGAACGATTTGGGACTGCTCGACGGCGTCACCACCAATCCTTCGCTGATCCTCAAATCCGGCGGCAAGATCGCCGAAGTCACCAGAGAGATCTGCGAGATCGTCAAGGGCCCGGTCTCGGCCGAAGTCGTCGCCACCGAATACAAGGACATGATGGCGGAGGCCAAGACCCTGGCCAGGATCGCCGACAACGTCTGCATCAAGGTGCCGCTGACGCTCGACGGCCTGAGGGCCTGCAAGGACATCCGCTCGGACGGCCGCATGGTCAATGTCACGCTGTGCTTCTCGGCTACCCAGGCGCTGCTCGCCGCCAAGGCCGGCGCCTCCTTCATCTCGCCCTTCGTCGGCCGCATCGACGACAGCGGCTGGGACGGCATGGAGCTGATCGCCGATATCCGCACCATCTACGACAATTATGATTTCCAGACCGAGATCCTGACCGCCTCGGTGCGCACGGTGAACCACGTCAAGCAGGCCGCACTGATCGGCGCCGACGTCATCACCGCGCCGCCGGCTACGCTGAAGGCGCTGGTCAAGCACCCGCTGACCGACAAGGGCCTGGAGCAGTTCCTCGCCGACTGGGCCAAGACCGGCCAGACAATCGGCTGAAATCAAGAAGATCGGCTGAAATCAAAACGCCGTGTTCCCGTAGAAAAGGCCGAACAATCGGCCTTTTTTTTGCGAGGCCTCGGCGGTAGCCGGAACGTCTCGATCCAGGCCGAACGGCGCTAACCCGCCACCGTCTTGCCGTGCTTGACCAGAGCCTGGGCGATCGACAGGCGCAGCAGGTCCGCCAGTTCGCGCGCCGCGCGGTTCTCGGCGTCGATTTGCGCCCGGTAGGAGGCGAACTCCTGACGGGGCCGGTCGAAGGACGACGCTATCGAGCGCTTGCCGGTCGCGATCGTCGTGCCGGTCCTGGCGTCGGTCAGCACATAATTCGCGGTCAGTGTCACCGTGCCTGCGGTTGGTTCGTCGTCATCGGTCGTGACCTGCACCTTTGCAGCGGATTCAATAAGTTCGGTAACGCCGAGATCGAGCGAATAGGCGGGCGACGCCGGCTCGCCCGCACCCTGGCCGAGCGCGAAAATCAGATTGTTGCGGACCTGCTGGGCGTAGCGCGTGTTGACCGGCTTGACCGAGATGGACCCGAGTTCGGCGGCAGCGCCAACTTGCGAACCGGCCGACAGCGGCGCGCTCGAATAGAGCGGGCGCACCGTGCAGGCCGAAACCAGCGCAACCGAAGCGACCAGCCCATACAGCGCGGCACGGCGCAGCAAATGCCTCACTTCTGTCTTCCTCGGATCAGGCAACGACATTGACGATCCTCTGCGGGACGATGATCACCTTGCGCGGTGCCTTACCTTCGAGCGCTTTCTGCACGAAGTCGAGAGCCAGAACCGCTTTTTCGACGGCACCTTGGTCCGCGTCGCGGGCAATTGTCAAATCGCCGCGCTTCTTGCCGTTGACCTGGACCGGCAGCACGATCTCGCTGTCGACGACAAGCGACGGATCAAAGACAGGCCAGGGCCGTTCGGCGACCAGATCGATGCCGCCGAGCGCCTGCCAGCATTCCTCGGCCAGATGCGGCATGACCGGCGCAATCAAATGCACGAGGATGTCGACGGCTTGCCGGCAAGAAGCCTTGAGCGCCGGATCGGCCTTGCCTTCGGCCGCCTCGTTGAGCGGCGTGTTGAGCGCATTGGCGAGTTCGTAGATGCGGGCGATGGCGCGGTTGAAGGCGAGCTTTTCAATGTCCTCGCCCACCGATTTCAGGATCTTGTGCGCGGCCTTGGAAACAGTCCCTGCCTCGCCCTGCTTCGCCGCTGCCGGCTGGATTCCGGCGAGCGATTCGGCGGCTGTCGACACCAGGCGCCAGATACGCTGGATGAAGCGGTGCGCGCCGGCGGCGCCCTCGTCGGTCCATTCGACGTCACGTTCGGGCGGCGAGTCCGACAGCATGAACCAGCGCGCGGTGTCGGCGCCGTAGCCGTCGGTGATCTCTTCGGGGCTCACCGTGTTCTTCTTCGACTTCGACATTTTTTCGAGCGGGCCGATCACCGCCTCTTCGCCGGTCGCGATTTCTATGGCGCGGCGCTTGCCATCGACGTCCTCCAGCCGCACCTCGCTGGGCGCAAGCCAGCGGCTGTTCGCGCCACTGCCGACCCGATAGGTCTCGTGCACCACCATGCCTTGCGTGAACAGGCCCCTGAACGGCTCGGCGAGGTCGACATGGCCGGTCTCACGCATGGCGCGGGTGAAGAAGCGCGAATAGAGCAGGTGTAAAATGGCGTGCTCGATGCCGCCAATATACTGGTCGACCGGCAGCCATTCGGTAGCTGCCTTGGGATCGGTTGGGTCGTTCGCCCGGGGCGCGGTGAAGCGCGCGAAATACCACGACGAATCGACGAACGTGTCCATCGTGTCGGTTTCGCGGCGTGCATCCTTGCCGCATTGCGGGCATTTGACGTGCCGCCAGGTCGGATGGCGGTCGAGCGGATTGCCCGGCCGGTCGAACTCGATGTCGTCGGGAAGCTTGACCGGCAGGTCCGCCTTCGGCACCGGCACCACGCCGCAATCCTCGCAATGGATCATCGGGATCGGGCAGCCCCAGTAGCGCTGGCGCGAAATGCCCCAGTCGCGCAGGCGGAAGTTGACCTTGCGCTCGGCCATCGGCCGGTTGCCGATGGTCTTTTGTTCCAGCAGCTTGGCCACTTCGTCGAACGCCTGATCAGGCTTCATGCCGTCGAGGAAGCGGGAATTGATCATCACGCCGTCGCCGACATAGGCCTCGTCGATGATCTGGAAGTTTCCCTGGATCTCGCCTTCCGGCATCACCACCGGAATGACCGGCAGCCCATATCGGTTAGCGAAGTCGAGGTCGCGCTGGTCACCGGACGGGCAACCGAATATGGCGCCGGTGCCGTACTCCATCAGCACGAAATTGGCGACATAGACAGGCAGAGTCCAGTTCGCATCGAACGGATGGACGACTCGTATACCGGTATCCATGCCCTTTTTCTCGGCCGTTTCCAGCGCCGCCACCGAAGTGCCCATGTGGCGAACCTCGTCGATGAACTTGGCCAGCGCCGGATTGTTTTCGGCCGCCGTCTTGGCCAGCGGATGGTCAACTGCGACCGCCATGAAGGAGGCGCCGAAGATGGTGTCGGGCCGCGTCGTGTAGACCTCCAGCTCATCTTCGCCGTCAACTGGAGTGGCCAGCGGCCAGCGGACCAGCAGGCCTTCCGAACGGCCGATCCAGTTCGCCTGCATCAGCTTGACTTTTTCTGGCCACTCGTCGAGGCCTTCCAGCGAGTCCAGCAGGTCCTGCGCATAGTCGGTGATCTTGAAGAACCACTGCGTCAGCTCGCGCTGTTCGACCAGCGCACCGGAGCGCCAGCCGCGTCCGTCGATGACCTGCTCGTTGGCAAGCACCGTCATGTCCTCCGGATCCCAGTTGACCTTGGAGGATTTGCGCGTCACCAGCCCCTTCTTGACGAAATCGAGGAACAGCATCTGCTGGCGGTGGTAGTAGTCGACATCGCAGGTGGCGAATTCGCGCGCCCAGTCGAGCGACAGGCCCATGACCTTGAGCTGCTCGCGCATGGCGGCGATGTTCTGATAGGTCCAGTCCTTGGGATGGACCTTGTTCTGCATCGCCGCGTTCTCGGCCGGCATGCCGAAGGCGTCCCAGCCCATCGGGTGCAGCACGTTGAAACCCTTGGCACGCTTGTAGCGCGCCACCACGTCGCCCATCGTGTAGTTGCGGGTATGGCCGATATGGATGCGCCCCGACGGATACGGAAACATCTCGAGCACGTAGTATTTCGGACGCGGGTCGTCGTTGTCAGCCTCGAACAGCTTCTTGGCGTCCCAGGCCTTCTGCCATTTGGGCTCTGATGCGCGCGGATTGTATCGTTCGGTTGCCATTGGGTGTTTTTCACTTAAAAAGCATGCGCGAACAGCCGGACATGCCCGGCGGCTCAGGAAATGTCGTCGCGGTGTTCACCATGGATTGCCGGACCCGTCAACTGCGACGCCCCGGCCAGGACAAAAACCAGAGTCAGGATATAGGCATGGCGAGCGCCGTCGAACAGTTTTTCACGGTCCAGGCGAGGATCGCCGCCGCCGAGCGCGAGGCAGGACGGCAAGCCGGCGCGGTGACGCTGGTCGCGGTCTCGAAGACCTTCAGCGCCGACGATATCCGCCCGGTCATCGACGCCGGGCAGCGCGTCTTCGGCGAGAACCGCGTCCAGGAAGCACAAGCCAAATGGCCAGCGCTGAAGCAAGCCTTCCCCGACATCGAACTGCACCTGATCGGTCCGCTGCAATCGAACAAGGCGAAGGAAGCAGTCGCCCTGTTCGACGTCATCGAGACGGTCGATCGCGAGAAGATCGCCGCCGAACTCGCCAAGGAAATCGCCAGGCAAGGCCGGTCACCAAAACTCTACGTTCAGGTCAACACCGGCTCGGAACCGCAAAAGGCAGGGATCGAACCGCGCGAAGCCGTACCCTTCGTTACGCGCTGCCGCGAGGTCCATGGCCTCGCCATCGAAGGCCTGATGTGCATTCCGCCGGCCGATGAGAATCCCGGCCCGCATTTCGCGCTGCTGGAAAAGCTCGGCACGGAGGCAGAGGTGGAGGCGCTTTCGATGGGCATGTCCGGCGACTACGAAACCGCGATCGCCTTCGGCGCGACAAGTGTCAGGGTCGGCTCGGCGATCTTCGGCAGCCGCTAGGCAAATGCGCCCCGCTAAGGTGCGTTTGGCACTCGACCGGCTAGCGAATCCTGCCTTTTACATATATATCTAGCCAAGCTAGCTAGGAAGCTTTCAATGAATTGGCATCTTCAGGACGCGAAGAACAATCTGTCGAAACTGGTTCAGCAGGCACGCGAAAAAGGCCCGCAGACCATCACCCTACGTGGAAAGCCCGCCGCTGTCGTGCTGGCTGCCGAGGAATACGAAAAGCTAATCGGTTCAAAGCCTTCACTGGCAGAATACCTTCTTTCTGGTCCCGAGTGGGATGACGATTTCGTCGAAGAGGTCAACCGCCGCTCCAAGGGCCCCGGCAGAGACGTGGACCTCTGATGTTCTTGCTGGACACGAGTGTCGTGTCGACCGCTCGAAAGAACAAAGGTTTGGTGTCGGATTGGATGATACGGCAGGAACGGAGATCTCTATTTCTAAGCGTGATCACGCTCGGCGAAATCGCGCGCGGAATCGAAATGAAGAGGCGAATCGACCCCCGCGCCGCAAACCATTTTGGATCGTGGTTCCACGGATTGCGCCACAGCTACGAGGACCGGATCCTCGGCATCGACGAGAGGATAGCGGTTGAATGGGGTCGTATCTCAGCCATCCGCACGCGGGGCGACGCTGATGGGCTCATTGCCGCCACAGCATTTGTCCACGACCTCATTCTGGTTACGCGCAACGTCGCCGACTTCGACGATACCGGGGTGACGGTCCTCAACCCTTGGACAATCTGACCTGTTTCCCGTTGCGCCGGATCGTCGGTCGCGGAGCTTGGTCCAGAACCACCAGGCCGTTACGCCAACAAGTAGAAACGAAACGTATCGTTCCTATATCGACCGGGTCATTCCAAAACTTTCCGGAGCCGCACCATGCGCTACAGTCAACTTGGAAACACGGGGATGTTTGTCTCCGAACTGTGTCTCGGCACCATGACCTTCGGCGCCGCCGACCAAAACAACCAATGGGGCCTGATCGCCAGCCTCGACCAGGATGGCGTCGACAGGATCGTCCAGCGCTCGCTCGCCGCCGGCATCAATTTCTTCGACACGGCCGATGTCTATTCCTTCGGCGCATCGGAACGGTTTCTCGGCCAGTCGCTGCGCAATCTCGGCATCGAGCGGCAGGACGTGATCATCGCCACCAAAGTCCATGGCGCCATGGGCGACGGCCCGAACCAACGCGGCTCCTCGCGCGGCCACATCATGGATTCGGTCGACGGCAGTCTCGAGCGGCTGCAACTGGACCATATCGATCTCTATCAGTTGCACGGCACCGACGCGGTAACGCCGATCGACGAGACGCTCAGGGCGCTCGACGATCTGGTTGCCAGCGGCAAGGTCCGCTATGTCGGCGTCTCGAACTGGGCGGCCTGGCGCATCGCCAAGGCATTGGGCATCGCCGAACGCAAGGGCTTTGCCCGTTTTGAGACGGTTCAGTCCTACTATTCGATCGCCGGCCGCGATCTGGAGCGCGAGATCGTGCCGCTGCTCAACGAGGAGAAGCTTGGGCTGATGGTCTGGTCGCCGATGGCGGGCGGGCTGCTTTCCGGCAAATACGGGCCCGGCGCGCCCGGCAATGGCGAGGGCCGCCGCGCCAGCTTCAATTTCCCGCCGGTCAATGAAGACCGCGCCTGGGCGGCGGTCGCCGTCATGCGCGAGATCGCCGGCAAGCACGGCGCCAGCGTCGCCACGGTGGCACTTGGCTATGTCTTGGCCAAGCCTTTCGTGATGAGCGTGATCATCGGCGCCAGCCGCATGGAGCAGCTCGAACAGAACCTTGCCGCCACCGCGTTGAAGCTCGACAGCGACGATCTTGCTCGTCTCGACGAAGTCAGCGCGCTGCCATCCGAATATCCGGGCTGGATGCTCGAGCGCCAGGCGGCTGGCCGGCGTCCGGCGCCCTTTGCGGAGAAGAAGTAAATCTCATCTTCGATTTCGGGAGCCGGCGGGCTCCCGATCTTTCTTGGGCTCAGCTCAGCCGGACCGTCTCGACCAGAAAGTCGAGAAAGGCCCGCACTCGGGCCGGCAAATGTTTGCCCTGGCCGACGTAAACAGCGTGGGTAAGCTCCTCGTCGCCGGGGTTGAAGTCCTCCAGAAGCACGACCAGCCGGCCGGCGGCGATGTCGGGCTCGACATGCCAGCGCGCCAGCCGGGCGATGCCAGTGCCCGAAAGCGCCATCAGCCGCATCGCCTCGCCGTCGCTGACCAGCGCGTTTCCGGTGATCGGGACGACGAAGGCGTCGCCGGCCGCAGCGACGAAGGGCCAGCCGTCGACATGGCGCACGAAGCAGAAACCCATCCGGTTGTGATGATCGAGATCGGCCGGCGTTTGGAGCGCGCCATGCGTCCTGATGTACGATGGCGCGGCGACGACGACCAGCCGGCTCTGCCCGAGCTTGCGCGCCACCAAACGTGATTCGCCGAGCGGCCCGGCGCGGATGGCGACATCGGCGCGCTCCTCCATCAGGTCGATGACATTGTCGGTCAAAACCAGATCGATGGCGATTTCCGGATAGCGTTCGAGAAAGCGCGGCAACAGCGGGATCAGCCGGTGCTGCCCGAACGGCACGTAGCTGTTGACCCTTAGCCGGCCGCGCGGCGCAGCACCAGCCGCCGCCTCGCGCTCAGCTGCCGCCATGTCGGCCAGGATGCGCACGCCGCTGTCGAAGAAGGCCGCTCCCTCCGGTGTCAGTTGCAGCTTGCGCGTCGAACGGCTGATCAGCCGCGCGCCAAGCCGCGCCTCAAGCCGCGCAATCAGCTTGCTCACCGCCGACGGCGTCATCCGCAGCATCCGCGCCGCAGCCGAAAAACTGCCCGCTTCGACGACACGGACAAACACTTCGATCTCGCCGGAGCGGTTGATGTCAGACCTCGCCATTCGTGAATCTATTTCACAGACAATGTGCCCGACGCAAGGCTGGTTCACAGCACATGGCAACACGATCTTCCGGGTCGGGGCGCAGGAGGACACGGCGTCCTGTCGTCAAAACTGCTGTCATCGGAGTGGGAACCGCGATGCCTCTTGCACTTTATGCTCTCGCCGCCGGTGCGTTCGGCATCGGTGTCACCGAATTCGTCATCATGGGCCTGCTGCTCGACGTCAGCGCCGATCTCGGCGTCTCGATCTCGGCCGCCGGCCAGTTGATCTCCGGCTATGCGCTGGGCGTCGTCATCGGCGCGCCGCTGCTGACGATCGCCACCGGCCGCTGGCCGCGCAAGACCGTGCTTCTGGCGCTGATGGCGGTCTTCACGCTGGGCAACCTCGCCTGCGCGCTGGCCCCCGACTACTGGACGCTGATGGCTGCCCGCGTGCTCACCGCCTTCGCCCACGGCACCTTCTTCGGCGTTGGTGCGGTGGTTGCGACCGGGCTGGTCGCTCCCAACAGGAAGGCCTCGGCGATCGCCCTGATGTTCACCGGCTTGACCATCGCCAACATCCTCGGCGTGCCCTTCGGCACCTGGCTCGGCCAGGCCTTCGGCTGGCGGGCGACCTTCTGGGCGGTAACCCTGGTCGGCATCGTCGCCTTCGCCATCATTCTCCTGCTGGTGCCGCGCAGCCCGGCAGCGCTGGAAAAGAGCGACCTGCGCGGCGATCTCGCCGTGCTCGGCCGCGCCCCGGTTCTGCTTGGCTTCGCCGTCACCGTGCTGGGCTATGCGGGCGTCTTCGCCGTCTTCACCTATATCGCCCCCCTGCTGACCGAGATCACCGGTTTTGCGGAAGCGGCGGTGTCGCCGATCCTGCTTGTCTTCGGCGGCGGCCTCATCGCCGGCAATCTCGCCGGCGGCAAGTTCGCCGACCGCTGGCTAGTGCCTTCCGTCCTCGGCAGTCTCGTTGTGCTGGCGCTGGTGCTCGGCACGATGACCTTCGCCCTGCACAGCCGGGCGATGGCTGTCATCCATGTCGGCCTGCTCGGCGCCGCCGCCTTCGCCACCGTAGCGCCGCTGCAGATGTGGGTGCTGGAAAAGGCTGAAGGCGCCGGCCAGAGCCTCGCCTCGTCCTTCAACATCGCCGCCTTCAACCTCGGCAACGCCGCCGGCGCCTGGCTCGGCGGCATGGTCATCGCCCATGGCCCCGGCCTTGGCGCCATCACCTGGGTCGCCGCCCTGCTGCCGCTCTCGGCGCTCGCCGTGGCGTGGCTGGCGCTGCGCCTCGATCGCCCGACGCTTGGCGAGCCGGCATCTGCCCGCACGTAGCAACCCGACGAACCCCCTTAGACATCACAGGAGAAAAAGATGGATTATCGACGTCTTGGCGCCTCGGGCCTGAAGGTTCCGGCGCTCTCGTTCGGCGCTGGAACCTTCGGCGGCTCGGGGCCGCTGTTCGGCGCCTGGGGCAACAGCGATGCGACGGAAGCGCGGCGGCTGGTCGACATCTGCCTGGAGGCCGGCGTCAACCTGTTCGACACCGCCGACGTCTATTCGAACGGCGCCTCCGAGGAAGTGCTCGGCGCGGCCGTCAAGGGCCGCCGCGATGCCGTGCTGATTTCGACCAAGACCTCGCTGCCGATGGGCGACGGACCCAATGATGCCGGCTCCTCCCGTTCGCGCCTCATCAAGGCGGTCGAGGACGCGCTCAAGCGTCTCGGCACCGATTACATCGACCTGCTGCAGCTGCATGCTTTCGACGCCGCAACGCCGATCGAGGAGGTGCTGTCGACGCTGGACAGTCTCGTGCGCGCCGGCAAGCTGCGCTATGTCGGCGTCTCCAACTTTTCCGGCTGGCAAGTGATGAAATCGCTCGGCCTGGCGGACAAGCACGGCTACCCGCGCTACGTCGCCCATCAGGTCTATTATTCGCTGGTCGGGCGCGACTATGAATGGGAGTTGATGCCGCTCGGCCTCGACCAGGGCGTTGGCGCGCTGGTGTGGAGCCCGCTCGGCTGGGGCCGCCTGACCGGCAAGATCCGCCGCGGCGAGCCACTGCCGGAAAAAAGCCGGCTGCACGACACCGCAAGCTTCGGGCCGCCGGTAGAAGACGAGTTGCTCTACAGGGTTGTCGATGCGCTCGAAGCCGCGGCCAGGGAAACCGGCAAGACCGTGCCGCAGATCGCCATCAACTGGTTGCTGCAGCGGCCGACCGTCGCCTCCGTCATTATCGGCGCGCGCACCGAGGAACAGCTGCGCCAGAATCTTGGTGCCGTCGGTTGGTCATTGACATCAGACCAGATCAAGAAGCTCGACGCAGCAAGCGCGGTGACCGCAGCCTATCCGTATTTTCCGTATCGCCGGCAGGAGGGTTTTGCCCGGCTGAGCCCACCTGCGGTCTGAGAGTCGCGATCGCTCGTTCGGGTGACCATCATAAACATTCGGGACTAGCCGAAGCCTCCCCAACTTCGTCATCCCTGGGCGAAGCAGGAGCGAAGCTCCGTCGCGGAGACCCTGGGATCCAGGCCATAACCTTGGCCGTAGGGTGCAGCGGAGCAGAATTCGGCACCGCAGCGGCGCTTTGAAGGCACGGCATGGATCCTGGGGTCTGCGCCGCGTCGCTTCGCTCCTTGCTCCGCCCCAGGATGACGAAGCTCCGAGATGTTTCCGCCAATCACCAAGGCATACAGAATCCATCATGCAAGCAGCCCGCCAGAACATCCTGCGCCGTTGCCCTAATGCAGCACGAACTCGCCATCGAGCTTCCGCCATTCGTTGGGCGCGATCAGCTTCTGGTGCGTATAGCTCACCGAATGCAGCGGGCCATCGAGCTTGGTCTGCCAGAATTCGATGAACCGGATCAGCACCGGAAATTTCGGAGCGATGTCGTAGTCCTGCCAGATGAAGCTCTGCAGCAGATGCGGGTGATCGGGAAAATGATAAAGGATCTTGGCCGTGGTCAAGCCATAGCCCTTGAGCATCAGGTCCATTTCGGAATGGTCACGCATCGCGGTCCCCCGGTTGATTCTCCTTCCTCCAATTTGAAATTGTGCCCGCAATTTGCTTAATCGTCTATTGATATTTCGTAGTTAGAGGCCGGATTTACGACACGAAAACATGCAGTTAGCAGCGATCGTGGTCGAGTGCTGATAGCGGCAACTCAAACCTCTGCGGCATCCCGCCGCGCGAATCCAACGTCTAATGTTGCCGTCACCGCGGAACTGTTAATAATGCGCGCGAATTCGCGGCCGCTTCGCCGCGATGCCGCCGGCGGTCAAGCCGGGCGGCCTGGTTTCGGGAGGAAAGCAAAGATATGTCCGAGGTTCATGTCCATCGCGTCCAGCCGACGTGGAAGAAGAATGCGCTGATCGATAAAGACACTTATTTGAAATGGTACGCCGACAGCGTGAAGAACCCGGACAAGTTCTGGGGCAAGCACGGCAAGCGCATCGACTGGTTCAAGCCCTACAGCAAGGTCAAGAACACCTCCTTCGACGGCAAGGTCTCGATCAAATGGTTCGAGGACGGCGAGACCAATGTTTCCTGGAACTGCATCGACCGGCATCTGAAGAAGCGCGGCGATCAGACCGCCATCATCTGGGAAGGCGACAATCCCTACGATGACAGGAAGATCACCTATAACGAGCTACATGCGCATGTCTGCCGGCTCGCCAATGTGATGAGGAAGCACGGCGTCAAAAAAGGCGACCGCGTCACCATCTACATGCCGATGATCCCGGAAGCCGCCTATGCGATGCTTGCCTGCACGCGCATCGGCGCCATCCATTCGGTGGTCTTCGGCGGCTTCTCACCGGACGCGCTGGCGGGCCGCATCGACGACTGCAAATCAAGCTTCGTGATCACCGCCGACGAGGGCCTGCGCGGCGGCAAGCCGATCCCGTTGAAGGACAACACCGACAAGGCGATCGAGATCGCCGCCAAGGCCGGAACGAAAGTCGAAAAGGTCGTCGTGGTGCGCCGCACCGGCGGCAAGACCGGCTGGGTGGCCGGACGCGACGTCTGGTACCATGACGAGATCGCGACAGTTAAGGCGGAATGCAAGCCGGAGAAGATGAAGGCCGAGGACCCGCTGTTCATCCTCTACACATCGGGCTCGACCGGCAAGCCGAAGGGCGTTCTGCACACCACGGCCGGCTATCTCGTCTACGTCTCGATGACCCACCAATATGTCTTCGACTATCACGACGGCGACATCTACTGGTGCACCGCCGATGTCGGCTGGGTCACCGGTCACAGCTATATCGTTTACGGGCCGCTCGCCAACGGCGCCACCACGCTGATGTTCGAAGGCGTGCCGAACTATCCGTCGCAATCCCGCTTTTGGGAGGTCATCGACAAGCACAAGGTCAACATCTTCTACACCGCGCCGACGGCGTTGCGCGCCCTGATGGGCGCCGGCGACGCCCATGTCGCCAAAACCTCGCGCAAATCGTTGCGCGTGCTCGGCACGGTCGGCGAGCCGATCAATCCGGAAGCCTGGGAGTGGTATTTCAATGTCGTCGGCAACGGCAAGGTGCCGATTGTCGACACCTGGTGGCAGACCGAGACCGGTGGCATCCTGATCACGCCGCTGCCCGGCGCCACCCCGCTCAAGGCAGGTTCCGCGACGCAGCCGTTCTTCGGCGTCAAGCCGCAACTGGTCGACGGCGACGGCAAGGTGCTGGAAGGCGTTGCCAGCGGCAATCTCTGCATCGCCGATTCGTGGCCGGGCCAGATGCGTACCGTCTATGGCGATCACGAGCGCTTCGTGCAGACCTATTTTTCGACTTACAAGGGCAAATATTTTACCGGCGACGGCTGCCGCCGCGACGCCGACGGCTACTACTGGATCACCGGCCGCGTCGACGACGTCATCAACGTCTCCGGCCACCGCATGGGCACGGCCGAGGTCGAATCCGCGCTGGTTTCGCACGAGAAAGTCTCCGAAGCCGCCGTCGTCGGCTATCCGCACGACATCAAGGGCCAGGGCATCTACTGCTACGTCACATTGATGGCTGGCGAGAAGCCGGACGAGGAGTTGCGCAAGGAACTCGTCGCCCACGTCCGCAAGGACATCGGCGCCATCGCCACGCCCGACAAGATCCAGTTCGCTCCGGGCCTGCCGAAAACCCGCTCGGGCAAGATTATGCGTCGCATCCTGCGCAAGATCGCCGAGGACGATTTTGCCGCGCTCGGCGATACCTCGACGCTGGCCGACCCGGCGGTCGTCGACGACCTCATCGCCAACCGGCAGAACAAGCGGGCCTAAGAAACATCCGGTCGACGGTCGTCGGAAACCCGATCGGATGAGATCGGCTCGCTGGCGCTCTACTGATAAAGGTCCGCCCGCGTCGGCGGCAGTCCGCTCGGGCCCCGCGCGCGCTTGGTGACGACGGTCTGGAAAATCTGCGCCGAGGCGCGTTCGAAAGTGATCGAACAGCCGGTAAGATAAAGCAGCCAGAGGCGCGCCTTGGCTTCGCCGACCTCGGCGATCGCTTCGTCGAAGCGTGCGTGGAGGCGCTCGGCCCACAGACGGCAGGTGCGGGCGTAGTGCTCGCGCAAATTCTCGACATCGTAGACAAGAAAGCCGTGCGCTTCGAGATTGCCGAGCGTCATGCCGATCGTGTCGAGTTCGCCGCCGGGAAAGATGTATTTGATCAGCGCTTTGAATTCCGGGCCCTTGCGCAAGGTCTTCTTGATGCTGCCCTTGTCGCGCCGGGTGATGGCGTGATGCAGATAGATGCCGCCCGGCTTGAGCAGGCGACGAATGGTCGAGAAATAGGCGGCGTGGTTGGCCAGCCCCAGATGCTCGAACATGCCGATCGACGAGATCTTGTCGAAGGAGCCGGACAGCTCGGCATAGGACTTTATCTCGATGGTGATGCGATCCTCCAGTCCCTCAGCACGGATGCGCTCGCGGGCGAGCTGGGTCTGGGCTTCCGACAGCGAGACGCCATGGCCGACGACGCCGTAATTTTTCGCGGCATGGATGAGCATGGCTCCCCAGCCGCAGCCGATGTCAAGCAGCCTTTCGCCGGGCTTCAGCCGCAGCTTGCGGCAGATATGATCGAGCTTGTCCTTCTGCGCCTGGTCGATGCCATTGGCGAAATCGGTGAAATAGCCGCAGCTATAGACCATGCGGTCGTCGAGGAAGAGCCGGTAGAAGGCGTTCGAAATGTCGTAGTGGTGCTGGATTGCTTGCCTGTTCGACCCGCTGACGAAGGGGTTGCGCCCGGAAAGGTCGGTCCGCGCCGTCATCTGCTTTCTCGAAAACAGCACGGCCGGCAGGTCGCGCAGGACCGCGAGCTTGGGCAACGACTTGAGCTTCGCCCTGAGCTTGCCCTGCGCAGGCAGAGCGTAGAAATCGAACAGCGACCCGTCTTCCACGTCGATGGTCTTGGAAATCCACATTTCGATCAGCGTCGAGAGGTTGGGCCGCCGCATCACCTGCCAGACGATGTCCTGGTCGTTGATGGTGACCACCGGGCCGGTGGCGGGGCCGATCCGCTCGCCGTTCCACAGCTTGACCGCGAAACCCGGCTTCAACGTCTCGATAACCGTTCGAACGATCCGTGCGGCTCTCTCGGCTGCCTCCATCCCCGTTCCTCCTGCTCAGCCCCTGACGGTCCGGCAGCGACATTGCCTGTCCGATCGGATAGCCGCAAGCAGTTAGCGGCAAACGCGCACCGCATTTTCACGATGGCGCCTTGCCATTTGCAGATCGACACCCCATCATGAGGGCGTGTTCAACAAATCGAAAGGAGGTGATCCGATGTCGAGTGATTTCGTTTTCCAGAACGTGGCCTCAGCGGATTGCACTTTCGGGAAGCAGTCTTCCCGTTAAGGCGCGAGATGCGCGGCTGGTGACGCCTGGAGCGCCGCGCGTCCTTTGGACGCGCAAAGGACGCTCCAGCACTTTAAGTCACGTCGCCGCCATGAGCCGCGCCATGGACGGAAACACGGAAGGCCGCCGGCTTCGAAAGAAGCGGCGGCCTTTTCCTTTGGGTGTTCGTCTATTAGCCGTCGGGGAAGATCAGCGTTTGATGGCAAGCTTCTCGATATTCTTGCTGATCTCCTTGAAGGCGGTTGCCAGCTCCGTGCCGGTGGCGGCCTCGTAGTAGTGCTTCAGCGAGGACGTGTCCGCTGTGGAGCAGTTCTTGAGCACGCTCTTTGCCTGGTCCCGCTCGGTCGCCGTCATGGTCGGATCGTTCAGGTCAAAGCCGATCGTGAATATCTCAATCCCATCGCGCTTCATGTTGGCGCAGATGGCTTCGGCATTCTTTCGCGCGGTCTGGCCCTGACCCTGCGAGCTGGGCGCACCGCGCCCTTTGGCAAAAGCGGTGTTGAATTGGCCGTCGGTCATCAGGATGGCGATCTTGGCCACCCTTCTTTTGTCGAAATTGGCGGGGCCCGCACCCAGACCGGCATCGGCAATCGCCGAGCGCCACGACGGCGAAAGCATGTAATAGCCCCATTGCGCGGCGATACCGCCGGCCGTCACGCCATCCGCCCTGAAATCGTCGATTGTGTTGAGCAGTTTGTCTTTGTCGGCGGTCAGGGGGATGAGCTCGGCGGACGGGCAGCTGCGCATATTGTGGTCCCGATTGACTTTGGCCAGATAGGTTTTGCCGTTGTTGTCCAGGCGCGGCGTGTAAGGGCCGTCGGCCGAATAATCGGCGTAACCATCCCTGTCCTTGCGTTCAGTGGCACATTTGTCGGACGCCAATGTCAAGGACACCGAGACCGGAGCATCAATCGGGGGCGGCACCTTTGATCCATATCTCGTCTCGACGAATACCGTGCTGGCCAGACCGCCGGTGTTGACGGCTTCGGCGTAGGGAACGATGGCGATGCGTACGCGGGGATTGTTCTCGTCGCGGTTCCATTTGAGCAGGTCTTCCACGGCTCCTGAAGCCGCGTCCTGCAGGTCGCCAATTTTGTCGGTCTTCTTATACCAGCTGGCCTCCATCGATCCGGTCACGTCGAGCATCATGGCCACTTCAATCTGCCTGTCCGAATAGAGTGCTGTCGTCGATACTGTGACACGCTGCATATCGCCCATGCCGAAGATCGGAAAATAAAGGCCGACATTGACATGCACGTCCGCCTGAACCGTGTTGGCGGTCCTGTCGATGGTCAATTTGTCGAGGACGATCCGATCAGCCTGCAGCATGCCCGCTCGGCTGTTGGCATCGAGAAACGCCTGCACCGACTTGTCGGCGTCGGCCTCCTTGATGTCGCCGGTCGTTAGGTCGCGTGCCGTCGAGGTCACCGCCGCATCGACCACGCCCTGCAAGCCCGATTTGGCGTTGTAGAGCTGGGAAACATTGACGGCAAAGCCGACGCCAAGCGCCAGCACCGACGCAACCATGCCGAACAGAACCGCCAAATTTCCGCTTCGATCTCGGGCAAAGCCGCCGATCGCGTGAACAAGACCCCCAAAACGCCGCATGCTTTCGCCTCCATTCGCCACGACTCGAGCCGTGTGAAGGCCGCATTGCAGGATTCCGGCCGGACGGCGTCGTCATCGCAGTAAAAGCCGGCGGCTCATCGTCAAGCCCTTGTTTTTGCTTGGTTTCGAAACGTTGCAAGGTAAATAGACGGTAAACGACAAGCCGCTGCGGCAGTTTCGTTTACCAAGCGCTTACCACGATCCCGACCGCTGCCGTGGAGCGCAACAGCCCGATCCCGATCCGGCACAGAGGGTCTGTGCCGAAGCGGATCAGGCGCGTCATATCCGTAGGACAGCCGATGATCGTAACAGCCGGACGCGCCGTTCGCGCTTGCGCTCCTATGCCAGCATCTGCGCGCTGGCCGTCCTGTCGACGCCGCGATGGGGCGGGTTGAACAGATTGCTTTCCTGCTCGTAGGTCCAGACCTTGAACAGGCTGAGCCGGTGCGGGCCGAAACTGTGCAGCAGCGGCACGTCTGTCGCGTCGCGGCCGCGCGCGATGACGACGCGGCCGATCCTCGGCATGTTGTGGCGGGGGTCGAACGTGTACCACTTGCCGTCGAGGAACACTTCCAGCCACGCCGAAAAATCCATCGGTGCCGGGTCGACCGGCACGCCGATGTCGCCGAGATAACCGTTCACGTAGCGGGCTGGGATGTTCATGCAGCGGCAGAGCGTGATCGCCAGATGAGCGAAGTCGCGGCAGACGCCGACGCGTTCCTCATGCGCCTGCGCCGCCGTGCGGGTCGGGCGCGCATAGCCGTAGCCGAACGACAGACGGTTGTGGACATAGTCGACGATCGCCTGCACCCGGGCCCAGCCGGATGGAACAGGCCCGAAAACCTGCCAGGCCAGATCGCTGAGATGATCGGTTTCGCAATAGCGACTGCCGAGCAGATAACAGAGCACCTCGTCGGGCAACTCCGCCACCGGCACTTCCCTGGCCAGCGTGTTGACCTCGTCGGTCTCGCCGCTGTCCTCGACGACGGCGTCGTAAAGAATGCGAAAGCCTCCGCCAGGCGCGTTGAAGCGGCGGCAGGTGTTGCCATAAAGATCATGATAGAGCCTGGTTGGGACGGAAGGCGAGGTCAGCACGCGCGTCTGCCGTTTGATGTCGGCCTGGCGCTGCTTGTGGATCTCGAGCAGCGAAATCACCGGGGTGGATTCAGCACAGTCGATGGCGATTTCGTAGCCGAGCCGAATCAGCATTGCGGTTCCCCTCTTGTGAGTGTCGTGGAAGACGATTGGATTAACGCGAGATGGCCGGCCGTGGTTCCCTGGTCTGTCGAAAAAGGCGATCTCGCGCCTTCCCATGCCGCCGGTGCGACGTTACGGTCGATCGACAGGCTTTGGTTCCTTCCGAAACAACTTGGGATAGCAGATGTTCGCAGGCAGAAAATTCGCAGCCTTGCTGTTCGACATGGACGGCACGGTGGTCAATTCGATTGCCGCGGCAGAAAGGGTCTGGGCGGATTGGGCACGCCGGCAAGATCTCGACGTTGCCGCATTCCTGCCAACGATCCACGGCGTGCGGGCGATCGAGACCATCGCTCGGCTGGCGCTTCCAGGCGTTGACCCGATGCGTGAAGCCGATGCGCTTCTGCAGGCCGAGGTGGCCGATATCGACGGCATCCTTCCAATCGCCGGCGCCGCGGCGTTTCTGGCGTCGCTGCCACCCGAGCGCTGGGCAATCGTCACTTCGGCGCCGCGCGAGCTGGCTCTGCTGCGCATCGCGGCCGCCGGCATCCCGCTTCCCGCCACCCTTGTCGCGGCCGAGGACGTTTCCCGCGGCAAGCCGGCGCCGGATTGCTTCCGGCTGGCGGCCGAGCGGCTGGGCGTCGACGCGCGCGACTGCCTCGTTTTCGAAGATGCGCCCGCCGGGATAGCGGCGGCCGAGGCCGCGGGAGCCACCGTCGTGGTGATCAGCGCCACGCACCAGCATCCGTTGCAAACGCCGCATGCTGCGATCGCCGGTTATGAGGGGATCGGCGTCACCGTCGACGACCGCGGCTGGATTGTCCTCGGCGCGGAGCGCGCTGCGGCTTAGGGTATGTTGAGATTCAGGTCAGGCCGAGCCGGAGTCGAAGACGGGCGCGAAGCGACCAGACTAGGTGGGTTCCGAGAACCGGAACGGAGCGGACTTTCAGGTCCGTGAGAAGCGCAGGAATCCGCTGTTCGCAGGCCGGCATCACCTGAATATCGACATACCCTTAGAAATCGCTGGCCCTTAGAAATCGCTGGTCAGGCCCTTCACTTCCCAATCGCCATAGCGGCCGGGTTCCCTGCCGCCACGGCCGCCGAGTTCCCGGGGCATCGCGGCTTCCTGCTCGCGATAGTGTTCGCGCCGTGCTTCCGCTTCCGCCAAAGCGCGGCGGGCTGCCGGTGTCAGCGTCCTTTGCGGCACGTCGTGACCCGGGCCGGCGTCTGCATTGCTGGTTTCGCCTGATATATTGGCTTCGTCGATCATGCGATATTCCCGGCGATTGAAACCGGCCCCAATTGAAACAGGGCCACACGTTTCCCATCATATAGCGATGAGCCGACAAGGATCGACCCTTTTTCCGAAAGGCCGGCAGAAACGGAGCAGACAATGAACACACTTCGCACCGCCATGCTTTTGGCAGCGATGACCGCGCTGTTCATGGGCGTCGGCTATCTGATCGGCGGATCGGGCGGCATGGTGATCGCCTTGCTGATTGCCGCCGCTATGAACCTGTTCAGCTATTGGAACGCCGATAAGATGGTGCTGTCGATGAACCGCGCCGTCGAGGTCGACGAAAGGAACGCCCCGGAATATTACGCCATCGTGCAGAGCCTCGCCAAACAGGCCGGCCTGCCGATGCCGAAAACCTATCTGATCGACAACCCGCAGCCCAACGCTTTCGCCACCGGCCGCAATCCGGAGAATGCCGCGGTCGCCGCCACCACCGGGCTGTTGCAGCAACTGTCGCATGAGGAAGTCGCGGCGGTGATGGCGCACGAGCTCGCCCATGTGCAGCACCGCGACACGCTGACCATGACGATCGTCGCCACGCTTGCCGGCGCGATCTCGATGCTCGGCAATTTCGCCTTCTTTTTCGGCGGCAATCGCGACAACAACAATTCCCTTGGCATTATCGGCGTGCTGGTGGCGATGATCGTGGCGCCCTTTGCCGCGATGATCGTGCAGATGGCGGTCAGCCGCACCCGCGAATACGAGGCCGACCGGCGCGGCGCCGAGATCTGTGGACAGCCGCTCTGGCTTGCCTCGGCCCTTGACAAGATCGCTCGCGGCGCCGAACGCATCCGCAACCCGGATGCCGAGCGCAATCCGGCAACTGCCCACCTCTTCATCATCAATCCTCTTTCCGGCGAGCGCATGGACAGCCTGTTTTCGACCCACCCAAGCACCGACAACCGCATCGCCGCCCTGCAGGCGATGGCGCAGGACATGGCCGGTGGCGCATCCGCCTCCGCGCGGCCGCAAACGCCGATGTCGCGGCAGCCAGACGAACAGCGGCCTTCGGGCCCGTGGGAGAAAGCTGAGCAGCCGGCTGAACCGGCCAGGCCAAAGTCCAATCCCTGGGGCCGCAATCCGACCGGACCCAAGGGTCCGTGGTCGTGAGCGAAGCGAAACGCCGGCACCGAATTTCAGGCGATCATGAAAACAATGCAGCGAGCCCCGGCGAACCTGTTGCGGGCCTGGCCGCGCGCAAGGCCGCGGCACGATTGCTGGCCGCCGTCATCGATGCGAGGACGCCGCTGGACGGGCTGACCGACCACGAGAACGGCCATCCGCAATACAAGGCGCTCGACCTGCGTGACCGGGCGCTGGTGCGCGCCATACTGGTCACTGCGCTGCGCTTCCGCATGACCATATCAGGGTTGCTGGCCCGCCGCCTGGAAAAGCCGCTGCCACCCAACGCCACCGCGCTTTCGCATATTCTGCATATAGCAGCGGCGCAGATCCTGTTCCTCGATATTCCCGACAGCGCCGCAGTCGACCTTGCCGTGACCCACGCCAAGTCCGATCCGCGCACGGTGCGCTTCTCCGGTCTCGTCAATGGCGTGCTGCGGACGCTGGCGCGATCCAAGCAGGCCGAACTCGCTGCAGCGCTTGCCGCCACCGACGAAGCGCCGAAATGGTTTTCCGACCGGCTGAAAGCCGCCTATGGCACTGAGAAAGCCAGGCAAATCCTCGCCGCCCACAGATACGAGGCGCCGGTCGATTTCACGGTCAAGACCGATCCTGCGCTGTGGGCCGAGCGGCTCGGCGGCATCGTGCTGCCGACCGGCACTGTGCGCGTGGAGAAACTCAGCGCCTCGGTCACTGAACTGCCCGGCTTTGAAGACGGCGCCTGGTGGGTCCAGGATGCCGCCGCCAGCCTTCCGGCCCGGCTTTTCGGCGACGTGAGGGGTTTGCGCGTCGCCGATCTCTGCGCCGCCCCCGGCGGCAAGACCGCTCAGCTCATTCTCGGCGGCGCCACGGTCACCGCGATCGATTCCTCGAAGAACCGGTTGGCGCGACTCTCGCGAAATCTCGAACGGCTCGGTCTGTCCGCAGAAATTGTCCAGGCCGATCTGCTCAAATACGAGCCGGAACAACTGTTCGACGCCGTCCTCCTCGACGCGCCCTGCTCCTCGACCGGCACGGTGCGGCGGCATCCCGACGTGCCGTGGACGAAGACGGCGGCCGACATGGAAAAGCTCGCCAATCTGCAGCGCAGCCTGCTCGCCCGCGCCGTCAGCCTGGTCAAGCCTGGCGGGCGCATCGTCTTTTCCAACTGCTCGCTCGACCCGCTCGAAGGCGAGGCGCTTCACCGCGCCTTCCTCGCCGGGACGGCTGACATTGTCGACGATCCGCTCCGCCCGGGCGAGATCGCCGGCATCGATCCTTTCCTGACGCCGCAGGGCACGCTGCGCACCACGCCCGCAGATCTGGAGCTCGGCTCACCGGAACGATCCGGCCTGGATGGCTTCTTCGCCGCCCGCATGCGCAGAGCCGGCCAACGCTGAAAGTTTGAAGACTGTTTTAGGAAGAATCCTGCGGAAAACAGGCTGAATTCCAAGGCCTCCGTGGAATTCGCCTTCGCATAAGTTCTTGAATCACATAAGCTTGTCTTCGGATTGGGCGCTACGAGGAGGGCTTTTGGCGATCGCTGCCGGCAGCACGACGCGTCTATGGACGCTTGTCGCGAAGGAGTTCTGGCGCAAGACGCGCCGGCGCCTGCGTGGCGGGCCGATCCATCGCTGGCGCTACTCCGGCCGCACACCGGAACGCGTGTTGATCGCGCCGCCGGACCTGCGCCTGGCCGACCGGCAGATCGCGCTCGAGATTTATTATGGCCGCTATCCGCTGTCGGGACATCTTGTCGAAACCGGCGGCAAGTCGCCCTTCCAGATCGCCGTAGCCAATCCCGGCTGGCAAAAGGCCCTGCACGGCTTTCGCTGGCTGCGCCATATGCGCGCCGCCGGTACCGAGCTTGCCGCCGCCAATGCCCGCGCGCTGGTCTCCGACTGGATCGCCATTCATGGCAGCAATATTTCCGGTGTCGCCTGGGAGCCCGGCACGACGGCCAAGCGCGTCATTGCCTGGCTGCAGCATTCCTCGGTGGTGCTGCAGGGTGCTGAATTTCCCTTCTACCGGGCCTTCCTGAAATCGCTGGCCATGCAGATCCGCTATCTCAGGGCGATGGCACGCGAGATGCCGGACGGCAAGGACAGGCTGCGCGCCCGCATAGCGCTTGCCTTTGCCGCTCTGTCGCTACCGGCGCCGGCGTCAGCGCTGCGCGGCGCGACCCGCAACCTCGCCGAGGAGCTCGACCGTCAGATTCTGCCGGATGGCGGCCATATTTCCCGCAATCCGATGGCGGTGCTTGAAATCCTCGCCGACCTTCTGCCGCTGCGCCAGACCTATGCCAATCAGGCCGAAACGCCGCCGGCGGCGCTGATGGGCGCCATCGATCGCATGCTGCCGGCGCTGCGTTTCTTTCGCCACCAGGACGGCAGCCTCGCCCGCTTCAACGGCATGGGCGCGACCATCCACAACCGCATCGCCACCATTCTGCGCCACGACGACACCGCCGGCGCGCCGTTGCTGCACGCACCGCATTCGGGCTACGAGCGCCTCTCCATGGGCGGCGTCACCGTGATCGCCGATACCGGCCCGCCACCGCGCATCGATGTTTCCAACGCGGCGCACGCCGGATGCCTTTCCTTCGAGCTGTCTTCCGGCCGCCGCCACTATATCGTCAACGCCGGCGTGGACACCTATGGCGCCGCCGAATTCCGGCCGCTTGCCCGCGCCACGGCCGCCCATTCGACCGCCACCATCAACGACACCTCGTCGGCGCGTTTCAGCCACTCGCTGCGCGTCAACGATCTGCTCGGCACGCCGCTGATCGGCGGCCCGCAGCATGTGCCTTGCAAGCGCACCGACCAGCAAGGCAGCCAGGGTTTTCTGGCTCGCCATGACGGCTATGTCGCGCGCTTCGGCTTGCTGCATGAGCGCGAACTGAAATTGTCGACGAACGGCAATGTGCTCGCCGGCAGGGATCGCCTTCTGCGGCCGGGCAATGCTGCGATCCGCAACAACGGCCGCGATTTCGTCACCGTGCGCTTCCACATCCATCCCGACATAGGCCTGCTCAAGGACGAGCACGACCGGCTGGTGCTGACCGCCGATGAAGCCGACACATGGGTGTTCACCTGCACCGAGGTGGCGCCCGAGGTCGAGGAATCCATCTATTTCGCCGGCCTTGGCGGCCCGCGCCGCAGCCGGCAGATCGTGCTGGCCTTCAAGGCGTCAGAGATTTCCGAAGTCCATTGGCAACTGACACGGACGGCCATCGCCGGTCGTCCGGCAAAAAGCTGAGACTGCGGTAGCCCCGCAGTTTGATTTCCAGGCCTCATGTGCTACGGCGCGCGGACACTGTCCCAACCAGCCGTGAAAGGCCGCCAGCCCATGGCCGTCGCCGCCAAGAACATTCCCGCGCCCGACCTCGTTCCTGTCCGTCGCGCGCTGCTTTCCGTTTTCGACAAGACCGGCCTCATCGATTTCGCCAGGGCGCTGGCCGCTGCCGGCGTCGAGCTGGTCTCCACCGGCGGCACGGCAAAGGCGATCGCCGAGGCAGGCTTGGCCGTGCGCGACGTCTCCGAACTCACCGGCTTTCCCGAGATCATGGACGGCCGCGTCAAGACGCTGCATCCGTCCGTGCATGGCGCGTTGCTCGGCGTGCGCGACGATCCCGAACACGCCGCAGCGATGCGCGATCATGGCATCGAGCCAATCGATCTCGTCGTCTCCAATCTCTACCCTTTCGAGGATGTCCGCCGCTCCGGCGCCGCTTACGCCTCGATCGTCGAGAACATCGACATAGGCGGCCCGGCGATGATCCGTGCCGCCGCCAAAAACCACGCCTATGTCGCCATCGTCACAGACCCCGAGGACTATGCCTCGGTGCTCAACGCGCTTGAGATGAATTTCGGTTCGCTCTCGCTGGATTTCCGCAAGAAGCTGGCGGCCAAGGCCTTCGCCCGCACCGCGACCTATGATGCGGCGATTTCCGGCTGGTTCGCCGAAGCGCTGGAGATCGAGCATCCCACCTGGCGCGCCTTCGGCGGCAGGCTCGACCAGGTGATGCGCTACGGCGAGAACCCGCACCAGAGCGCCGGCTTCTACGTCGATGGCGACAAGCGGCCGGGCGTCGCGATGGCGCGCCAGCTTCAAGGCAAGCAGCTTTCCTACAACAACATCAACGACACCGACGCCGCCTTCGAGCTGGTCGGCGAATTCGATCCGGCGCGCTCCGCCATCGTCGCCATCATCAAGCACGCCAACCCGTGCGGCGTCGCCGAGGGCGCCTCGCTGAAGGCGGCCTATGCCAAGGCGCTTGCCTGCGATCCGGTGTCGGCCTTTGGCGGCATTGTCGCGATGAACCGCACCCTCGATGCCGAGGCAGCCGAAGAGATCGTCAAAACCTTCACCGAGGTCATCATCGCGCCGGGCGCCTCGGACGAAGCAATCCGCATCGTCGCCGCCAAAAAGAACCTGCGCTTGCTGGTCACCGGCGGCTTGCCCGATCCGCGCGCGGCCGGCTCCACTGTGAAATCTGTTTCCGGCGGGTTGCTCGTCCAAGGCCGCGACAATGCGGTGGTCGACGACCTCGACTTGAAAGTGGTGACCCGGCGGGCGCCGACAACGGCCGAAATGGCCGATCTCAAATTCGCTTTCCGCGTCGCAAAGCACGTCAAGTCGAACGCCATCGTCTATGTCAGGGACGGTGCCACCGTCGGCATCGGCGCCGGCCAGATGAGCCGGGTCGATTCCTCGCGCATCGCCGCGCGCAAGGCGCTCGACGCGGCCGAGGCAGGCGGCCTGGCCGAACCGCTGACCAAGAATTCTGTCGTCGCTTCGGATGCCTTTTTCCCGTTCGCCGACGGGCTGCTGTCGGCGATCGAAGCCGGCGCCACCGCCGTCATCCAGCCGGGTGGCTCGATGCGCGACGACGATGTCATCGCCGCCGCCGACGCCCACGGCATCGCCATGGTGTTTACCGGCGTCAGGCATTTCAGGCATTAGCGCTTCTTCCCTTCTCCCCTTGTGGGAGAAGGTGGCCGAGCCCACGGGTCTTGCCTCCGGCAAGCCCGAGGACAGGCTCCGTTTGGTCGGATGAGGGTGTTGGCAGGATCGCTACGATGAAGACGTAAACGCTTCAAATTCTTGATGTTTTCACGTTGAGTTTCTTCCAGCACCCCTCATCCGTCTCGGCGCTATCGCGCCGATCCACCTTCTCCCAAAAGGGGAGAAGGGAAGAAGCAGCTCACTCCGCCGTCGGGTTGTCTGCCGGATACGGCGTGCGGACCAGGATCGCTAGGCCGACGCCGAGGAACAACACGATTACAGCCATGCCGAGCCGCGCCGAGCCGCTGGCGGCGGTGATGGTCGCCACCATGAATGGGGCGAGGAAACTCGTAGCCCGTCCGGCCAGCGCGTAGATGCCGAAATAGCGGCCCGACTCGGCTGGGGTGACGCTGCGCGCCATGTAGGAGCGTGACGACGCCTGCACCGGCCCGAAGGCCAGTCCGATCAGCAAGCCGTAAAGTATGTAGGCCTTTTCCGCCGCCGTGCCGAACAGGCCGCCCGAATCGGCAGTGGAGAGCTGTAGCATCCCAAGCAGCGTGAAACCCGGTCCGGTCGAGACGATGCCAATTGTCGCGACAGACAGCATAACCAGCGAAATCATCACCACGGCCTTGGAGCCGAGGGCCGTGTCGAGACGGGCGGCGATCCAGCAGCCGACGATGGCAACGACGTTGAGAATGATGCCGAACAGGCCGATCTCGGTGGTCGACCAGGCGAACATCCCTGCCGCGAAAAGTCCTCCCAGCGCAAGCAGCGCATTGACGCCGTCTTGATAGATCATGCGGGCGACCAGGAAGCGGAAGATGCCGCTTCGCTGGCGCACTTCGGCCAGTGTCGACTTCAGCTCCGACAGCCCCTCGCGCACCGCCGGCCCGATCGGAATGCCTTTGGCGGCATCTGGGGTAAAGAAGAACATCGGCAGGATGAACAGCAAGTACCAGCCAGCCGACAGCGGCCCGGTGGCGCGCGCGTCCTCGCCGAGCTTCGGATCGAGGCCGAAGAGCGGGTCGAGGCCGATGATCGTCTTGCCGGTTTCCGGCAAACCCGCCATGAAGGCGACGACGAAGATCAGCGCGATCATGCCGCCGAGATAACCTAGACCCCACGCGATATTTGAGATGCGGCCGATTTCGCTCTTCGGAACCAGGCGCGGCATCATCGAATCGTTGAACACCGTCGAGAATTCCGCCGCCACCGACGCCAGCGAAAACAAAGCCGCGATAAGAAACAGATTTGAGCCCGGCGCGGCAAACCAGAGCAAACAAAGACTCGTGATCTTGATCGCGGCAAAGCACGCGATCCACGGCTTTCGCGGGCCGGTCTGGTCTGCGATCGAGCCGAGTATGGGCGACAAAACGGCAATGACCAGTCCCGCCGCGGCGATGCTCCAACCCCAGACCGTCAGGCCAAGTAGATGCTGGGATTCGACGTAAGCTTCAACTGCGGCTGGACCGGCTGCCTCGGCAGCTTGCATGGCAGCCGGATCCAGAACCATGCGCGAAGCGAAATAAGGACCGAAGATGAAGGTGGTGATGACGGTGAAGAACGGCTGTGCTGCCCAGTCGAACAGCATCCATCCCCAGATGCCGCGTTCCGGTGCTCGCTGCACTGCTACTTCGGCCATATGCCCTCCTGCCCCGTTCGCTTGGCCTGCGACCGGCGCCATGTCTGCATGTTTCCGGTGCTCACGCAAATGACAGAGGCCGCGCCGCCCCTCATTGCCCTGCCGGGCATTTCTCCCCGTATAGGGACCTATCGCATTCACACATGTCGGTTGCGCTTTTCGGCGAAGCTCGATTCTATTTCGGCCGGAAAGACGAAGGAGG